>NZ_RZRQ01000530.1:0-2685 GCF_003997785.1 Mesorhizobium sp. M7D.F.Ca.US.004.01.2.1
GAATATTTATATCGTGTTACGATACATAGCCATCGACAAGCCCGGCTGGCCGCTTCGACCTTGCCGCATATCCGACAGACGGCCCGCCGCCAGGAAGCGAACTGCCATGAAGACCCATCACTCGAACCCGGAGCATCTGCGTGATTTCACCACGGATGCCAGGGTGCTGCTCGTTGCCGCCATTGCCGTGGTGGTGGCGACAGCCGGGCTGTTTGCCGGCATCGCGCTGTTGAAGCTGATCCGGCTGGCCACCAACATCGCTTATTTCGGCCAGTTCTCGCTTGCCGATCTGAAACTCGAGGATACGCCTCTTGGGCTTGCCGCCGTCATCGTGCCGGTGATCGGTGCGCTGATCATCGGCCTGATGGCGCGCTTCGGCAGCGAGAAGATCCGCGGCCACGGCATTCCCGAGGCCATTGAGGCGATCCTGCTGGGGCGCTCAAAACTCGACGCCAAGGTGGCTATCCTGAAGCCGCTGTCGTCGGCGATCTCGATCGGCTCCGGCGGACCCTTCGGCGCGGAAGGCCCGATCATCATGACAGGCGGCGCCATCGGCTCGCTGATAGCGCAGATGCTGCCGGTCAGCGACACCGAACGCAAGACGCTGCTGGTGGCGGGTGCGGCGGCGGGCATGACGACGGTCTTCGGAACACCGATCGCGGCCATCATGCTGGCGGTCGAACTGCTGCTTTTCGAATGGACGCCGCGCTCTTTCATTCCGGTGGCGGTCGCGGCTGTTATCGCCGAGGTCGAGCGCACCATGCTGCATCTGCCCGGACCGATCTTCCCGTTCCAGGGAGGCATGGCGGTGTCCTTTGTCGGCCTTGCCGGCTGGGTGGCGATCGGTGTCGCGGCCGGCCTGTTGTCGGGACTGCTGACGCAGATGGTCTATGCCTGCGAGGACGGTTTTCAGAAACTGCCCATCCACTGGATGTGGTGGCCGATGCTGGGCGGTCTGGTGGTCGGCATTGGCGGGCTGATCGAACCGCAGGCGCTCGGCGTCGGCTATGACAACATCGCCGACATGCTGGATGGCCACACGCTTGCCACCGCCGCACTCATCCTGCTGGTGGTCAAGGCCATCATCTGGTCGGTGGCGCTCGGTTCGGGAACGTCGGGAGGTGTACTCGCGCCACTGCTGATCATGGGCGGGGCGATGGGGGCGGTGCTCGCCGGTTTCCTGCCGGCGGCGGACCCGGGTTTCTGGGCGCTGCTGGCGATGGCCGCCACCATGGGCGGCACGATGCGTGCACCGTTGACGGCCACTTTCTTCGCGGTCGAGTTGACCGGCAACACCCATGTGCTGGTGCCGCTGATCGCGGCCTGCGCGGCGGCGCACGCCGTCACCGTGCTCTTGATGAAGCGTTCGATCCTGACCGAAAAGATCGCCAGGCGAGGGCACCACCTCGTGCGCGAATATCGTGTCGACCCTTTCGCCCTGACCAGGGTGCGTGAGGTGATGACTTCGCAGGTCGAAAGCGTGCCGGCGACAATGACGCTGCATGGCGCGGTAGCCTTCCTGACCGCACCGGAGACGCGGCATCCGAGCTTTCCGGTGGTCGATGAAAACAGGCAGGTGCTCGGCCTCATCGATCCGCCGGCGATCCTGCGCTGGCGCCGTGCCGGCACCCACCGCACCACTACGCTTGGCGAATTGCTGGCCGGGAGCAAGGTGACGCTCGCCTATCCGGATGAGTATCTCGAAGGCCTTTCCGACAAACTGCTGATGGCCAACGTCTCCCATTTGCCCGTCGTCACCCGTGAAGGCTCGCAACTGGTCGGCTATGTCGGCTGGAAGGATCTGATGCGCGTGCGGTCGAGGAAGCAGGCCGAGGAGCGCGAGCGTTCGACCTTGCTTGGCTTCGGCACCAGACGCAGGAAAAAGGCAGAAATGGTCGAGGGCCTGTAGGCTGTAGACTCTCCAGCCGCAAACGCTCCCTTTCGCCGCTCGTCCATAAATTGCGCGTGCCCAGTCCTTGGCGATGTTCTGCGACCCGTGACAAAACCGCAAGATCGGTCGAGCACGTTATGGCCATGAGCGACTAGTTGGAGCCGCCACGGAGGAAGGACGATGAAGGCAGTGCTTCAGCACTACCATGTGCGGATGCAGCGAGTGTTGGACTACATCGACCGGCATCTTGGCAGTGATCTGGACCTGGAAACGCTGAGCGGTGTCGCGGCCTTCTCGAAGTTTCATTTCCACCGGCAGTTTAAGGCGACCTTCGGGTTGTCCGTGCATCGCTATGTTCAGCTTGCCCGTATGAAGCGCGCTTCGTACCGGCTGGCCTACAGAGACGCCCAAAGCGTCACGGACATAGCGATGGATGCCGGTTACGATGCACCGGATGCCTTCGCCCGCGCCTTTCGGCAACGGTTCGGACAATCGCCTTCGTCGTTCCGGAAGTCTCCCGACTGGGAGCCGTGGCTTGCGGCCTTCGGGCCTCTCGACAACGCTAGGAGCAAGCTCATGCAGAAGACTTTTGCCACTAACGACGTGACGATTCGCGATGTGGCCCCGACGCCGGTGGCGATCATGGAGCATCGGGGCGACCCGGCGACGCTCGGCGCCACCATCCAGCGGTTCATCGCGTGGCGCTAGGCCGCTGGCCTGTCGCCCAAGACAAGTCCGACCTTCAATGTCTGGCGTTCCGAGCGGCGTCCTGCGTCGCCTGCCGATTATAGCGT
>NZ_RZRQ01000531.1:0-2672 GCF_003997785.1 Mesorhizobium sp. M7D.F.Ca.US.004.01.2.1
GGCGCAGGCATTCGTCGATATTGCGGGTGGCGTGGCCAACCTTCAGCCCGAGGTCCCACAGCATGTAGAGCATGTATTCGACGGTCTGTTCGCCCCACGGCGTCTGCTTGTAGGGCAGCAGGAACAGAAGATCGATGTCGGACCCGGGCGCCAGCGTGCCGCGGCCGTAGCCGCCGACAGCGACGACGGCCATGCGCTCCGCCGAAGACGGGTTCTTGACCCGGTAGACATGGGTGACGGCGAAATCGTAAAGCGCCCGGATGATCTCGTCCATGAGATGCGACAGCCGCGCCGCGCAGGCGCTGCCGCCGCCATCGTCCCGCAGCATGCGCTCGGCAATGGTGCGCCCCTCGGCCAACCGCCCCTTGAGCAGCTGGAGCACACCGCTGCGCGCGGCCTGTCCGGAACCGTCGCCCGCCGTGGCCGCGGTCAGCGCGGCCATCTCGCGGCGCAAGGCTTCGCCGTCGATCAGTTCGTCGAGCTTCAGGGAGATTCTTGCCATATGTCCAAGTCGGCCTTGCCTTTTCGGCGGCGTCTATAGCGCGTTTTCGCGGCGCTGGGTATGGGGCGGGAGGCCAGCCCCGAAAGCGGCCTAGTCGTTTGCCTCGATCCGGTCGAGAGGGACGACAATATGTTGCCGAAATCTGCAGAAATCGATGATCCAGCGTAGAATTCGCCCGGCCTCTTTCGTGATTCTCTGGGCGGTCGGTTTCCTGCGTTTTACGGCAAGCCCGCTTGCGACCCGTGCGGCTTCCCGTTCCTGCTCAAGCAGGCTTGGCAGTCTGTCGCCGACGAACTGGTCCTGCGCGCACACAGCGGGAACGAGCTGGTAGATCGTCTTGCGCGCCGATCTCGGGAGAGCCAGATCGAAGATGAGTTCATCGACAGCCACGTTGACCTGTGCGGTTGCATCGAGAAGATGGCGCGCCATCTGCCTCGAGAGCAGGTAACCGCCAGCCCCGACATGGCTCTTACGCAGCCTGAATATGGAAAAACCGCGGCCAACGGAGATCCTTCTGCGCTGGATCATGGTTTTGGCAAAGAAGGTCTCGAGCTTGACGACATCGGCATCGGCCGGAATCCAACTCGTATCGGCAAGCAGCGCGCCGGCCTTCGCGGAAAGCACCATGTCGTCCTCGAACACGGCGCCGTACGGGGCCTCGTCTTGTGCAATGATCGTCCAGCAGGTGCGATGGCTGTGCAAGCAGGCGATCTCGCTCCCCGACAGGGGGCGGATGGCATGCATGGCGTGCTGCGGTTGCAACACCAGGTCCGGGTGTTCCCTGGCATCGATTGCGGCCACCCGCTCGAACGCAACGCCAATGCGGGCAAACTCCGCCGTCATATGGGCAAGCCTCTCAGGAGACCGATCGAGATTGATGACCAGACGCTTCATTACCGACGAACTCTTCACCTTCCGAGACCACCGGGGCTCTCTAGCAGCGGCGATGTTGCCGCGTAAGGACTTTTTATGGGAGAATCGCGCGCACCGGGCCGGTGATGCAAAAAGTCGAAACAGGCCTTGACCTTCCAGTTACTGGAAGCACTACCTGACCCTCGAAGCAGAAACATCGAGGCATTTCGCAATGACACATTCAGACCACGGCCACCATGTGCATGGCGGCTGCTGCGCCGCGAAAGCTGCGGCCGAGGATCCGGCCCTGCTGCGCGACCCGGTCTGCGGCATGATCGTCGACCCGGCCGCCGGCAAACCGACGGCCGAGCATGATGGCCATCTCTATCATTTCTGCAGCCAGGGCTGCCGCACGAAATTCGTCGCCGAGCCGGAAAGATTCCTGACGGCCACTGATCCGGTCTGCGGCATGAGTGTCGATCGCGCGACAGCTAGGCACTTTGCCCGCCACGAAGGTCAGGGCTTCTATTTCTGCTCCGCCGCTTGCCAGGCGAAATTCGAGGCGGAGCCGCAAAAATATCTCGGCGACAAGCCGGCGCCGCAGCCGATGCCCAAGGGCACGCAATACACCTGCCCGATGCATCCCGAAATCATCCGCGACAAGCCTGGGTCCTGCCCGATCTGTGGCATGGCCCTGGAGCCGATGGGCGTGCCGACGGGCGATGAAGGGCCAAATCCCGAGCTGGTCGACTTCACCAGGCGGTTCTGGGTGAGCGCCGTCCTGTCGGTCCCCCTTCTGATCATCGCCATGGCGCCCATGATCGGCCTGACGTTTGAAGGCCTGGTCGAGGATCGGACAAAGGTCTGGATCGAGCTGGTCCTGGCAAGTCCGGTGGTGCTTTGGGCCGCCTTTCCCTTCTTCCACCGCGGCTGGGACTCGCTGGTCAACCGCAGCCCCAACATGTGGACGCTGATCTCGCTCGGCGTTGGTGCCGCCTATCTCTACAGCGTCGTCGCCACACTGTTTCCGGACATTTTTCCGCATCAGTTCCGCGGCCATGGCGGTGCCGTGCCGGTGTATTTCGAGGCCGCCGCCGTCATCGTCGCGCTGGTCTTCCTAGGCCAGGTGCTGGAGTTGCGCGCCCGTGAAAAGACCGGGTCGGCAATCCGCGCCTTGCTCGATCTCGCGCCGAAGACCGCGCGGCTGATCGCCGCCGACGGTTCCGAAAGCGATGTGCCGCTCGACGCGGTCAAGGCCGGCGATCGCCTGCGCCTCCGCCCCGGTGATGCCGTGCCGGTCGACGGCACGGTGCTGGAA
>NZ_RZRQ01000532.1:0-2667 GCF_003997785.1 Mesorhizobium sp. M7D.F.Ca.US.004.01.2.1
ACCGAAGATGTTGCCGAGGCCAATGCCCGCGCCACCCATGCCCAGGCAAGCGATACCGGCGCCAATTGCAGCTGCTGCAGATACGTCCATGTCAAACTCCTGTCGTTCCGTTGTCGTTACAGTTTGTAGTTGGCGTCACGCGCCGGTGAAACTTATTAGTGGCTGGGGTGGAGAGCGTCGTTGAGATACATGCAGGTCAACACGGCAAAGACGTAGGCCTGCAGGAAAGCGACGAGCAGTTCCAGCGCCGTCAGCGCCACAGCCATGGCCAGCGGCAGGATCGAGCCTGCAATGCCCAAGGCGCCGAATGCACTGAGGCTGACGACAAACCCCGAAAACACTTTCAGCGTAATGTGGCCTGCCAACATGTTGGCGAAAAGACGAACCGAGAGGCTGATCGGACGCGATACGAAAGAAATCACCTCGATCGGAACAACAAGCAGCATCATCACGAGAGGCACACCTTTAGGCACGAACAGCTTCAGGAAGCCAAGGCCATGCTTCATGAACCCGTAGATGATGACGGTGGCAATCACCAGGATGGCCAGACCGAAGGTGACGATGATGTGGCTGGTGATGGTGAAAAAATACGGGAACAGGCCGAGCAGATTGGCGACCAGCACGAACATGAACAGCGAGAACACAAGCGGGAAGAACTTCATGCCCTGCGTGCCGGCGGCATCGCGCAACATGTTACCGACGAATTCGTAGGCCATCTCGGAGACCGACTGGAGCCTGCCGGGAACGAGGCTGCGGCTCGACGTCGTGAGAAACAGAAACGCGGCCGCGACGATCACGGTCACGACCATGAACAATGCCGAATTTGTGAAAGACAGGTCGTAGCCGCCGATGTTAATCGGAATCAGCTTGATGATATGGAACTGGTGGATCGGATCGACCTTGTCAGCTGCCACGTTCTAACCCCGTCAATGCCGCGCACGGCTAAATTACCATTGCCGCATAGAGGCGGCTATTTCCAAATGCCGCCTAGAGGACGGTCATTTGCTGTCGTCACGTCCAGGACGCGATTTATCGCCCTGTCCGAATTCTGCCACAACGCCCGCGGAACGCATGACATTGAGCACGCCGGCGCCAAAACCAAGCAGCAGGAAAACGATCAGACCCAACGGCGATGTCCCCGCCATACGGTCGATAATCCAACCGATGCCGGCGCCCACCACCACGCCAGCGATAAATTCGCTGGAGAGTTTGACCGCCTGGCCATAACCGGCCGCACTGCCCGCTTTCGCGTCGTCTTTCCCCTCGAGCCGGTCCGGCCGCCTTGTCGCAAGCGAAGCTTCAAGGTCACGCCGGCGGCGCTCAAGATCGTCATCGCGGATGTCGGGCTCATGCTGCTTGCCGCGGCCGGTTTCTCCGGTTCCGTCTGGCCCATTCTTGTCGGCCATCGCAACCCCCCTGCCCGGTCAGACCGTCACCGTCCGTCCGCTTCTAAAGTCGCCGGCAACATAGTTAGAGGGTTTGCGCCCGTCAAGCCACGGGCGGAAGTTCATTGCCATGTATTTTAGGCAACAAAATCAAATAGTTATAAAGGTGCGACATCGTGCCCGCCGCGATGATGGTGATGCATGGCGCGAATCCCCCGGGCAATGGCTCTTCGATCGACTGCGCGGCGCGCCAAAGATCAGCGGCTGTTGCGCGCTCAGCTCCAGCCGCCACCATAGGTCCGATAGAAGATATGCAGACCGATCTTGGTCATCTTCTGCATCGTGCGCGCCCAGACGGGATGGACATATTGGGCGTAGTAGTGGGTCGACGATCCGACCTCCGGGATGAAGATCTTGCCGGCGGTGACGGCCATGGCGATATCCTGGGCAGTCTTGTAGGCGACAGGGCTGTCGATGCGCTTCTTCCTGCCGTCGCAGGCGAAGGAGAACTGGCAACGGTTGAACCAGCTGTCGTTCTGGTAGACGACGCCGCAGATCGAATTCGGATAGGCCGGGTTGCGGACGCGATTGAGGATGACCTGGGCGACAGCGGCCTGACCGCGCACGGACTCGCTCCTCGCCTCGAAATAGATGCCGTTGGCAAGGCATGCCTGCTCCTTCTTGGAGAAGACACTGGCGGGCAGCGGGTTCTGGATCCAAGAATGATCGCCCTTGGTCATCGGCGGAATGAAACGGCCGTCGTTGGGCTGCTCGTCCTGAAGCAGGGCTTCGAAGGGCGATGCCTTGGCATAGTCGGGCTCGGACTGCGCATAGGCGGTCGCCAGCACGTCCGGATGGTCATTGTTGACCAGGGCTGCCAGCATGGCCGGCACGCCGGGATCCGGCTTCTTGTCCTCGCGTGCATGGAATGCCGCGGCAATCTGGATTTCCTTGCCTTTGATCTGCGGCTTGGCGAAGGCCATCTTCAGGCCGCTGTCCATGCTGGGCCGCAGCAAGGAAGAGGTGCGCTCGAAGATCGAGCCGGCATTGAAGTTCTTCGGCGGCGCCACGGGAGACATCTGGACGATGCGCCCTTTCTTCTCGGCGCGCACGACGCGATCCTCGTCGGGCGTGCCGCTGACCTTGCCGCCCTTGCCGCGAAACGAAACGTTGCCGACGCCGGCCAGATGGACGCCCGATCCGGAGATGGAGCCGGTGATGTCGGAATCGACAAACGGCATCTCGGCCGCATGGGTCGAGCCGGCGACGGATTTCTCGACAT
>NZ_RZRQ01000533.1:0-2661 GCF_003997785.1 Mesorhizobium sp. M7D.F.Ca.US.004.01.2.1
GTTCGGCAGTGGCGTCGGCACGCTCAATTTCAATCATACCGAGGCAAACTACGCGTTCGACGCCACGATCAGCGGGCTGGGGACGATCAACCAGATCGCCGGCACGACGAACCTGACCGCCAATTCGAACGGCTTCACCGGCGCCACCAACGTGGTGGGCGGACGGCTGGCCGTGAACGGTTCGCTGGCCAGCTCGCTGGTGACGATCTTAGGCGGCGTGCTGGGCGGCAACGGCACGGTGGGCGGCATCGTGGCGCAGTCGGGCGGCATCATCGCACCGGGCAATTCAATCGGCACGCTCAATGTCGCGGGCGACATCGACCAGGCAGCGGGCTCGATCTACCAGGTCGAATTGACCTCGACCGGCCAGTCAGACCTCATCCTGGCGACGGGCACTGCGACGATCGCCGCCGGCGCGGTCCTCGACGTCGTCAAGACGGATGCCGCGCCTTACGTGCTGGGCACGCATTACACGGTGCTGCAAGCAGCTAGCGGCGTCGCCGGCACCTACACGCTCAACGGGGCCGGCCCGTTCATCGGCCTTCTTGCCAATTACGACGCGACGCACGTCTATCTCGATGTGGTGCAGGCAAAGTCCTTTGCCTCGGTCGGTCTGACGCCCAACCAGATCGCCACCGGCGGAGGCGCCGAAAGCCTGGGGGCGGGCAATCCACTCTATGATGCCATTGTGGGCTTGCCGAGCGAAGCGGTTGCCCAGGCCGCCTTCGATCAGCTCTCGGGCGAGATCCATGCCTCGGCCAGGGGGATGCTGGTCGAGGACAGCCGCTTCGTCCGCGATGCCGCCACCAGCCGCATCCGCGACGCCTTCGGCGACAGTGGCACCGCTGCTTTACCCGTCGTGGCCTATGGCGAAGGCGGACCCGAAATGGTCGCCGCCGACACCGAGCGTTTTGCCGTCTGGGGCCAGGCCTTCGGCTCCTGGGGCAACACGGACAGTGACGGCAACGCCGCCGCCTTCGACCGCTCGACCGGCGGCCTCCTGGCCGGCGCCGACACGCTGGTCGGCGGCTGGCGCGTCGGACTGCTCGGCGGCTACAGCCATTCCTCCTTCGATACGGACGATCGCAACTCCTCCGGCAAGGCCGACAGCTACCATCTCGGTCTCTATGGCGGCACCAATTGGGGCGCCATCGCTTTCCGCACCGGCGCCGCCTACAGCTGGAGCAGTTTTTCGACAAGACGCTCCGTCGTTTTCAATGGCTTCGCGGATGGACTGTCGGCCGACTACGATGCCGGCACCGCGCAGATCTTCGGAGAACTCGCTTACAAGGCGGCCGATGCCGGGCGCTTCAAGTTCGAACCCTTCGCCAATCTCGCCTATGTCAGCGTGCATACAGACGGCTTCACCGAAACGGGCGGCGATGCAGCATTGACCAGCGCCGGCTCGACCACCGACGCCACCTTCACCACGCTCGGCCTGCGCGGCTCCACCGATTTTGCACTTGGCGGCATGAACGCCACCGCGCGCGGCATGCTCGGCTGGCGCCATGCCTTCGGCGATGTCACGCCGACCTCCAGCTTCGCCTTCGCCGGCGGCGACGCCTTCACCATTGCCGGCGTGCCGATCGCCAGGGACGCAGCGGTCATCGAGGCCGGCCTCGACCTCAACATGTCGGCCAATGCCACGCTGGCGCTCTCCTACACCGGACAGTTTGGCAGCGGCACGGCCGACCAGGGTGCCAAGGTCGATCTCAGCTTGAGGTTCTGAACAGCAATGAAGGGCGCCGACTGGACAAAGGCAACGCTAGAACGGTAGTCAGCGGCAGGATCGGCTTCGCGGCATGATCCCGCGCATCCGTAATCCCGCCCCTACTCCGGCGACGGCACCGGTGGCTTCGAGGTGACCGCCGTGCCGAAAGCTGCGGCAATGACGGCGGCGATGCCGCCCAGTTGCGTGACGGTCAGGCTCTCGTGCAGGAACAGGAAACCGGCCAGGGCGCCCAGCCCCGGCTCCATGCAAGTCAGCGTGCCGTAGATGCGGGCCGGCATCCGGGTCAGCGCCACCATCTCCAGAAAGAACGGCAGTGCGCTGGAGAACAGGCCGACGAGCAGCGCGCTGACCAGGATCGAGGGCGCCAGCAGCGCGGTTCCCGCTTGCGCCACGCCGAATGGCAGCACCAGCACGGCGGCGATCGCCATGCCGTAGGCGGTAGTGCGGGTGCCAAGCTCCGCGCCGGCTTTCTGGGCCAGCACGATATAGAGCGCCCAGAAGCCGCCGGCCGCCAGCGCCAGCATCACCCCGATCGGATCAAGCGGCGCGAGTGAATGAACGAAGGGCGACAACAGCAGGATGCCGGCCACCGCCAGCGCGATCCAGGCAAAGTCGCTGGCGCGCCGCGAGGTCAAGGTCGCCACCAGAAGCGGGCCGGAAAACTCCAGCGCCACCGCGATGCCGAGCGGAATCCTGGCGAGCGCTGCATAGAACAGAAGGTTGAGCGCGCAAAGCGTCACCCCATAGGCGACCAGCCACGGCAGAGTGGCGCGCGAGGGCCGCATCTGCCAGGGCCGCAGCACCGCGATCAGCATCAACGCGCCGATAACCAGCCGCAGCGTCGTCGTGCCTTGCGCGCCGATCAGCGGGAACAGACCCTTGGCAAAGGTGGCGCCGATCTGGATCGACACCATGGCGCCCATCAGCGC
>NZ_RZRQ01000534.1:0-2654 GCF_003997785.1 Mesorhizobium sp. M7D.F.Ca.US.004.01.2.1
GTTATGGCGACCTTACGGCCGGAATGGCGCAAGCCGCTGCTGTCGCGGGCTAAGCAGCCCCTCTTCCGTCCGCAGCGCTGCAAGCACATCGGCAAAGCTCGTCTTGCAGACGAAACCCAGCCTATCCCTTGCCCGCGACGCGTCATAGACGCGGTCGATGGAGGAAAACATCGTCCAGCCCTTTCGCGCATAAAGTGCTGGAAAATCCGGAAAATAGCGCGCGACGACCGACGGCGCATCAGCGATCAAGGCTGCGCAATCATCCGGGTGGAACGGCGTCGGCGCCGAGACGACGAAAATGTCGAAACCCAGCTGTGGCGCCTTTTCGAGGGCAAGGATGTGAGCCTCCGCCGCGTCCTCCACCTTCAGGCGCCGGAATAGCAATTCATTCGCCTTGGTGTTGGCATCCGACTGTTCGATCGCATGCGCCATGTCGTCGGCTTCGGGGAAGAAGCGGGCCGTGCGCAGCACCACCACCGGCAGTCCATGCTGGATATGATAGAGGCGGCAGAGATGCTCGGCCGAAAGCTTGGTGACGCCATAGATGTTGCGCGGCTCTGGCGACATCGCCTCCGTCAGCCAGGCCGCCTTGCGAGCGCCACCGCTGAAGCCGTCGCGTATCGCCTGCGAAATCATCAGCGACGTCGTCGAGGTGAAAACGAAGCGCTGCACGCCGGCCGCCACCGCCGCGTCGAGCAGGTTCAGCGTGCCTTGCACATTGGTGGCGACGAAATCGCTGTTGGCACGGTTCTCGATGTTGGGCTTGTGCAGCGCGCCGCTGTGGATGATCGCCTCGATCCGATTGTCGCCTACGGTGCGCAAGACAAGGTCACGGTCGGCGATCGAGCCGATCATCTGCGTTTCCGCCGATGGCACAGGATCGAGCCCGGCGACGTCGTGCCCAAGCGCGCGCAGACGCGGCGCCAGCGCGCTGCCCAGCCAACCCGACGATCCCGTGAGCAAGATTCGCATTCGTCACACCATGATTTTTGACCGTGACGCTGTTAAGCACGGATGACAGGCGCCAGCGACCCGATAAGTTATGCACCAGCGGCGCTGCGCCAGACATCAACCGGGAGGCTTCCGATGACACTTCGCCCGCTGTTCGCCCTTGTCGGCATGCTCTGCTGCACGCTCCCTGCCCTCGCCGATGGCGAGGTGCAGAAACTCATCACCCCAGCCGACAAGGCACGGCTCGACAAATATGGCGAGACCCGCAAGGCAGCGCTCGCCGAGGCGAAAGCGGGCGATCCCGCCGAGGTCAAGCAACTCGATGCCTTGCTGGCAAAGCCGTTGGTAGCCTTCTCCGACAAAGACCTGACCGGCAACTGGCGGTGCCGCACCATCAAGGCGGGCGGACCTTTGCCGCTCGTCATCTATGGCTGGTTCAAGTGCAAGGTGACCGACGACGGTTCCGGCTGGCGGCTGGAAAAGATCAGCGGCTCGCAGCGCACCAAGGGCCGTTTCTTCGACGACGGCGAGAAACGCGCGATCTATCTCGGCTCCTTCTATGTCAACAGCGATCCGGCAAAGCCCTATGGCAGCGGGCCGCAAACCGACCAGGTCGGCTATGCCTTCCGCAACAGCGCCAAGGAATGGCGCATCGAATTCCCGGCGCCCTATTACGAATCGAAGCTCGATATCATCGAATTCAAGCGCTGACCGTGTGTCGAAGAGCTGATCACCAAGGATTAACCCGGACGCCCTAGCATCCCGCCCATTGTCGAGAACGGGTTGCTTGGAGGGGGCAATATCCATGGCAGCATCAGAATCCAATACGCGTCCGATCGTGATCGTCACCGGAGGCGGCCCGCATGTCTGGGCGATCGTTAATGCGATCGCCGACCGCGTCGGCCCTGTCAGCGTCGTCCTCGAAACGCCTGAATCCAAAAAGCAATTGCTGCTTGGCCGTGCTCGCCGCAAGGGCTGGATCTCCGCCATCGGTCAGCTCGGCACCATGGTGCTGAGCAGGCTTGGCAAGCGGCTCCTCGCCGGCCATGCCGCGCGGCTGATTGCCGAGGAGAAGCTCGATGTCGAGCCGCGGCCGGACCAGAAGATCATCCATGTTGCTTCCGCCAACGGGCCGGAGTGCCTTGAGGCGATCGAGAAGATCCAGCCTGGCGTTGTCCTGCTTAACGGCTGCAGGCTGTTGTCGAAGGGCATGCTGGCCAGGATGCCTTGCCCGGTGCTCAACTATCACGCCGGCATCACGCCGAAATACCGCGGCATGAATGGCGGCTACTGGGCGCTGACATCAGGCGATCCGCACAATTTCGGCACCACCGTTCATCTGGTCGATGCCGGCGTCGATACCGGCGCCGTGCTGAAACAGGTGCGCGGTCAGCCGAAACGCGGCGACACCATCTCCAGCTATGCACTGCGCCAGGCCGCGTTCTCGCGCGACATCTGCGTCGAGGCGGTCAGCGACGTGCTGGCGGGAAGAATCGCCACCGTCGACCCGGGCCTGCCGTCGCAACAATGGTATCACCCGACGATCTGGTTCTATCTCTGGACGGGCCTCAGAACCGGCGTCTGGTAACACGTTCTTCGCCTGGAACCGCATGCCGCGCGCCGGCTATTCAGCCGCGTAAAACCCGCCGCTGGCACACGCTGCAGACGAATAAACCCACCTTTCATTTTACGACATCCAAATG
>NZ_RZRQ01000535.1:0-2653 GCF_003997785.1 Mesorhizobium sp. M7D.F.Ca.US.004.01.2.1
CAAGGGAATCGCAAAACCGAATTGCAGGAAAACAGCGTCCAAATACCGCTAATCCTGCAATTCCAAAGCCGCTATCCGCCTCAATCAACAGGCCAGATCAATGGCTTGCGGATAGTTCACGGCCGACCAAATCGAAAATGCAAACTTAGGCTGTTGCGCGGTATCTCCTTCCACATCATCTCTTGCGCATACCTGCATTCCAAGGTGTTTGATCCTATGCTTCGCGAGGAGCAGGTAGGTCGCGACAGCTAGGCAATGTTCCAGCTGCCCTAGCGGAGGAGTCACGATTTTCCGGCAAGCTCCGTCGGCAGACGTTCCTTTCTGGCCTTGGCAAAGGCTCGGTCGCCTTCCAGAAACGCCGCCAGCATGAAAGGGATGAGTTCTGCCACGGTTTCAGACTGACCATAGGTCTGACGGTAAAGTGCAGCATACTCCTTGAGTGTTTGGCTCAGCTCCGCGCTGACGGTAATGGTGATCTTCGAAGCTGTTCGGTCCGGAAGTTTTCCAAGTTTCAGGTCAGCCATGATAACTCCTGCTCAACTGGCGTATGGCCGCAGCACGATGTCCTTGTGCACGATGACGCGCAGTGGCCAACCTGGGCGGACGACGATGGTGGGCTGGATATTGAGGTTTTTTTCGGTGATGCGCTGGCCGGCTCGACTGGCGTTCTGCTGGGCTGATTCCCGGATCGCCTTGACCAGATCGCTCTCGTTTTCGCCGAGGCTGAATTCTGTGCCGACACCGAGCAATGTGGCAAGCGCCACTCCCTTGATCATCTGCCAAGTGTGGAAATCGACTTCGTCTTCCAGCCCTGCGTAGCCGGCGGTGTCGCTCGCGGGCAGATTGTCGATTTCGGCCGACGAGCCGTCGGGCAGCAGAATGCGCTGCCAGACCAGCAGCGCTCGCTTTTGCCCGAACGCGACGACGCTGTCGTAGACGCCGATAAGACGTGAGCCCTGCGGAATCAGCAATATGTTGCCCGTGACCGTGTCGTGCACATTTTCGGTGACTTGCGCGACGACAAGGCCCGGCAAATCGGAATTGATGCCGGTGATCAGGCTGGCGGCAATCACGCTGCCAGCCATCAGTTGATATGGCGAGATCGGCGTCTGCAGCGCATGCGGATTGTAGATCCCGCCAGTGCTCCGCTGGCTGAGAAAATCAAGCTTTCGCTGCTGATTGTTCTGGTCGCCTTCCGCCGCCGCCACCGAGGCTGACGCGCGTCCTGCTTCGGATTGGGGAAGCGCCTCAAATGGATGCTGAGCAGTTTGCACGCTCTCTCCGACATCTGTCTTTTGAGCTCGATTTTCGACGCGGAAAAGCACCCGCGATTCACGCGCTTCGATCGCCTGCTGCGCTAGACGCTGCTCCTCGGCCGAGATGTCTTGGCCCGGCACGATGCCGAGCTGGCGCTGCCGCTCGAGGATGGGGCGGCCGAGGTCGCCCGGCAAAGGTAGCCCAAGGACGGGAGGCTTCGGCTTCATGCCGGAATAGTCATGGGGAAGCGTATCGAGCCCCTCGGCGGTTGGTTTGCGCTCAGTGTTGTAGAGATCTTCCGCCTGATCCCTGATGCGAAGGGCCGGCCCCTGGAGGGCGATCATGGTAACGCCGAAGACAGCGCCGGATCCGAGCGCTGCGATCGCGATGATCACACCGCGCCTGAACCGCACCACGCGGCGGGGAGAGGCCCGAAGCTGCAGTTCCTCGGGATCCAGTTTCGGCGGGATGCCAGAGCGGGAATTTTCGATCATGAGTCCTCACCTCGCCGGCTGCCGCGAAAGAGCGAGATCCGCCGTTGCGGTTGCCTGCCGTCAATCCTGCTGATGCGGATCACCTGCTGCCGCTTGGTGCCGAGGCGAAGTTCGGCCGCGGCGAAGAGCCGATCGACGATGTAATAGTTGCCGCGCACGCGATAGTTGACGAGCTCGCTGCTCCCATCTGCGCCGACGATGAAGAGTGGTGGCGCCTCGCCCTGATCTATGCGACGAGGGAACTCAATATAGACCTTGCTGCCGTCGTCGAAGGCTCGCGTCGGTCTCCAGGGCGGTGTGTCGCCACTGATTGAGTAGCGAAAGCGAAGGTTTTCGAGCGCGATATTCGACGCGACCGGTGTAACTGCCTCGGCTTGAGCATTGCGCTGGCGAAGCGCGATGATCTGGTCTTGGCTGTAGGTCCAGGAGATTGCCGCCATTGCGGTCTTCTCGGTGCTTTGAAGCTGCAAATGATAGGTCCGCCGGTCCGTCGTAATGACGACATTGGTGGCAAGACCCGGCGCGAAGGGTTTTACCAGAACATGGGTGCGCTGATTGTCACCGGTGCCGCTTGCGGTATCGCCAATGACCCAGCGCACGGTGTCGCCAGCCGACACGGCGGTTAGTTTCTCGCCCGGCTGCAGAGCGATGTCGGTCACGCGCTCCGGCGCGGCATAGAGTTGATAAAGCGCGCCATCGGTGAAGGGGTAGACTTGCACGGCATTAACATACCCGTACTTGGTGGGTTGCTGGGTCGCGGCTTTGTTGGCATCAGCGACGCGTTCTTCAGGGGGGCGCTTGTCCTCGGCCTTGCCGGGCTCGGGCTGCATTTGGCCAGGCAGCGGCAGTGGTTTTGGCACCTCGACAATTCTAATCGGCCTCTCCGGCGCCTTTTCGATCGC
>NZ_RZRQ01000536.1:0-2648 GCF_003997785.1 Mesorhizobium sp. M7D.F.Ca.US.004.01.2.1
GCGCGCAGGCATTCGTCACCAGCCGGATGGCCGTAATGATCGTTGAATCGCTTGAACCAGTCGACGTCGATGATGAGCAGGCTCAGCGGCGCCATGCTCCGCTTGCCGCGCGCATATTCGAGCGCCAGCGCTTCATCGAAGGCCCGGCGCGTCAGCAGTTCGGTCAGGCCGTCACGGTTGGCCAGCAGGTTCAGCTTCTCGTTGGCCGCCAGCAACTCAGCCTCGACATGCTTGGCCTCGGTGATGTCGGAGTAGACGCTGAGGCTGCCGCCATCGCTGGTCGGCCTCGTCCTGACGTCAAGCCAGCGCCCGTCGGAAAGCCTGATCTCCTGGCGGTTGCTGGGAAGCTTCCGTGACGCCACGATGCCGCCGATCCAATCCTCGATCTTGTCCGGCGGCACAATCTGTTCGCCGCGCGCGGCCGAGATGCGCAGGATATCGCGATAATCGGCACCGGGTATCCGGATGTCGGCTGTCTGTGGAAACATGGCAATGTATTGGGCATTGCCGAGCACCAGTTTGCCATCCCCGTCGAACATCACCAGGCCGTCGGCCATATGCGTCAAGGCGTCCGCCAGCCGGACACGGCTTTCAGCCAGTTCGTCCTCCAGTTGCTTGCGCGTGGTGATGTCGCGATTGTGCGTGATCAGCCCGACGATGGTTCCGCTGTGATCCCGGAACGGCGCTTTCAGCGTCGACAGCCAACCGTCGGGTCCGTCTTCGTGATGAAGGCGCTGCTCGATGGTGGAGGGTACGCCGCCCGCGAGAATGGCGAGCTCGTCCTCGTGGAATTTCCGGGCTGTTTCCTGCGGATAGAAATCGAAATCGGTCTTGCCGATCAGCGCCTTGGCATCCACGGCGCGCATCAGCCTTGCGGTAGCCGGATTTGCGGCGATAAACCGGCCCTCCAGATCCTTGACATTGAGGCAATCGGGCAGAGCCTCGACGACCGCCTTGTAGATGCGCCGCGATTGCAGTGCCTCGATGCGGCGGCGTTCCTGGTAGAGCGCAAGTCCCGACAGCATGATCGAAAGAAAGATCAGCAGCGACGTCGGCAGCGCCACTTGCGGCAGCACCGTCTGCATGATCTCCCGTGGCAGGGCGAGCAGGCCGAGCGGCGAGCCGGCGGCGGCCGTTGCGGCCAGGATCAGGATGTCGACCCGGCCGGGCGCGCGGCCGCGCAGGGCGAGATGGCCGGCAATACCGATCAAGGTGGCGATGGCGATCCCCATGGCGCCGGCGAACACGCCGATACCGCCTTCATGGAAACGGAACGCGACGGCGGCCAGCCCAGCGATGACACAGGCCACGGGACCGCCGAAGAAGCCCGCCAGTGCGATCATCGTGCCGCGCAGATCGACGAAGAGGCCGGGCTGCAACTGCATCGGCGTCAGCATCAGGATGACGGCGCCGGCCCCCATCAGTAGGCCGAAAGCCGTCGCCCGCGTCAAAGCCGCCCTGCGGTCCAGCCACACATGGGTGTGGATCCAGACGGAAACGAACATCGCTACGACGGCGAGATTGGCCAGCAATTCGGACCAGGGTGAACCCATGCTTCACGCGTCCATTGGTGCGTCGGCCACAGGCGACGCGGCCCTTGTGGATACGCCCCGCAAGAAAACAAAGGGTTACGGCGCGGGTTTGGATTGTCGCGATATCCGCATAAGGCATAAGAGTGCGTGGCCGGGCCAATAACCTGTTCGCTGCTTCCATTCTTTCGGCCCAGCGCTACCTTGGACTGAGCCTGAGCTTTCAAAACCCCTGACATGAGAAACCGCATGAAGCCGCAAATCATCTGCCATATGCTGGCATCCCTTGACGGCAGCCTCCACCCCAGCCGCTACACCAACAGCCCCGACGGCAGCCGGGCCGAGTGGTCAAGCCTCTATGAGCACATCCACAACGACCTCGCGGCTGACGGCTGGATCGTCGGGCGTGTCACCATGGCCGAGATGAGCAAGGCCGGCGCGCATCCGCCGGCCAAAGCCGGCAAGGTCGACCGGCCCTATCATTTCGCGCAAATGGGTGCGGGCAGCTATGCCGTGGCGCTCGATGCCTCGGGCAAGCTTCACTTTTCCAAACCGGACATCGGCGGCGATCATGTCGTGGTGCTGCTCGGGCATGCCGTGGCCGACAGCCATCTGGCAGAACTTACCGCCGACGGCGTTTCCTATATCGTCGCGGAAACGGCGGACATGGATCTCGCCGCGATGCTCGAGGCGCTCGGACGTGAACTCGGCATCCGAAGGCTGCTGCTCGAGGGCGGCGCCGGCATCAACGGCTCCTTCCTCGCGGCCGGGCTTGTCGATGAGCTGAGCCTTCTCGTGGCGCCTGCCATTGATGGGCGCGCAGCAAACCAGGCCTTCGTCGAGTTCGGCGAGAGCGGCCTGGCGGGCAAGACGCAATTGTCTCTGAAGAGCTGCGCGGCGCTGGCGCATGGGCTCGTCCATCTGCGCTACGCAGTTACTCCTGGATGATGCGCTCGTACAAAAAGGGTCGGCAATCTGACTGAGATTACCGACCCTATATCGTCCGCTTCAGCGCCGAGGTTTCAGCCCGTCAATCGGCGTATCGCATGGCGTCGAGATCGGCGATCAGCGTCGGGCCGGTCGGGTGCCAGCCCAGCCGTGCCTGGGTCAGTGCGCTGG
>NZ_RZRQ01000537.1:0-2646 GCF_003997785.1 Mesorhizobium sp. M7D.F.Ca.US.004.01.2.1
CGCCATGGGCGTGTCGGCCGATGACACTATCGTCGTCTATGACGGTCCGGGTTTCTTCTCTGCGCCTCGGGCATGGTGGATGTTCCGGGTGATGGGCGTGTTCCAGACCTATATTCTGGACGGCGGCTTCGATGGCTGGAAAGCCGCCGGCAGGCCGGTAACGACCGAACCGACTAAGATCGCGCCAAGCGTGTTTCATGCCGATTTCGACGCCGGGCGCGTTGCCAGCCTCGCTGACATGCGCAGGATCGTCGACACCAGGGCGAGCCAGATCGCCGATGCCCGTGGGCCGGGCCGCTTTACCGGCACCGAGCCTGAACCGCGCGCGGGTATCCGCTCCGGCCATATGCCTGGCGCGCGCAATCTGCCCTATTCGGCGCTGTCGGAAAATGGCGAGCTGTTGTCGAAGGACCGCCTGCGCAAGGTGATCGAGGACGCCGGCATCGATCTGTCGAAACCCGTCGTCACCTCATGTGGTTCCGGCATTACAGCCGCGGTGGTGACGCTGGCGCTGGAAACGCTTGGCCATACCGACAACAGGCTTTACGACGGCTCATGGACGGAGTGGGGTGGGCTTTCCGACACGCCTGTCGTGACTGGCAAGGAATGAAGACGATGGAAAACGGCGTGCTGGAAGACATCGAAGTCACGGTGACGTTCCTCGAGATGCATGTGCCGCCGGCCTATTCGCCGCCTGTGCCTTACAACCGTCAGGTCGCGCTGCTGAAGACCAAGGATATTCCGCTGCATTTCTATCGGTATCTGATGGACCGGGTGGGGCGCAAATGGCACTGGGTCAATGTGCTGCGGCTGGATGATGACGAGCTTTCCGCCGGCATCCACCGCGAAGACCGCGACATCAGGGTGCTCTACCTCGACGGCGCACCGGCCGGCTTCTTCGATCTCAAGCCGCATCTGCCGGAAGAAGTCGAACTCGCCTATTTCGGCATGATGGAACATGCGACCGGGCAAGGCATCGGCCGCTGGTTCCTGGGCTCTGCCATCGCCGCCGCATGGTCGTACGGACCGAAGCGGGTGACGGTGCAGACCTGCACGCTCGATCATCCCGCGGCTTTGCCACTCTACCAGAAGCTTGGTTTTGCACCGGTGGCGCAAAAGAAGGAGACCGTGCATCCGCTGCCGTTCGCCGAACGCTCGGCCAGCGTCATGCGGCCGTGACACCAGCCGGAATCTGACATCAGCTGGAATCTGAACTCGCCGTTCATCGGCGCTTCAGGCTGCCTTTGGCATGTTGCCCGCACCATCAATGCGGCCAAGGCCGAAGGAGACAAAGACATGCTGACCCGCCGTACACTTGCCGCCGCGCTGATCGCAGCCATTGCCATGCCGAGCCTTGCCGCCGCCCAGGCGACCACGCCTTCGGCCGCGACGATTGAGCGGAAGCTTGAGGCAGCACCCCGCGTGAAGTTGCGGCCAAACGAGCGCGTCACCATCCGCGAATTCAAGCGGCGCCCGGATTTGCGCCGCATGGCCCGCTCGATCGATATCCAGTCGATCAACTTCGCCTTCGGTTCGGCGGCCATTTCCAACTCGCAATACGACAAGATAGAAAACATCGCCGATGCGCTGCGGCGCATCCTGCGCCGCGATCCCGGCGCCCGCGTGCTGATCGAGGGCCATACCGACGCCGTCGGTTCTTTCCAGTCGAACCAGGCCCTGTCCGAACAGCGCGCCGCTTCGCTCAAACGCACGCTGGTGCGCGAATTCGGTGTGCCCGGCTATGCACTGGAAACCGTTGGTTACGGTGAGGAGTTCCTGCTGGTGCAGACGCAGAATGAGAATTGGCAGAATCGCCGGGTGACGTTGCGCCGCTTCGACGATTTCATACGCTGATCTCATGAAGGACGACATGCATTGTTTAGCTGGCTAATCATGCCGGATTGAAGGGACAACTGATGTGAACAGATCTGGTCCGGGAGCGATCGCAGAAAGTCGATCGGTCCTTCGACATTTGGCGGGAATCGGGTGGGAAGCGTGGATCTGAGGGCATAATTTCCGGTCAACGACACCGGAGATTTCACCATGACAATCCAGTTCAAGGCCTTGCCGACCGAAGATGTCAGAGCTCTGCAGCGCGGCGGCTCCGACGCTTATGGCCAGACGCCCGAGCGCAGAATTTCCGACGGTGACGGCATGCCTTGCCGGCACTGCCTGAGAAACATCGCCGCCGGTGACGCTTACCTCATTCTGGCCTACCGGCCATTCCCGGAGCTTCAGCCCTATGCCGAGACCGGGCCGATCTTCCTGCATGCCGAGGAATGCGACCGTGCCGCCGGGAGCGAAGCACTTCCCGAGATTCTCGAAAGCCCCAACTATATCGTGCGCGGCTATGGCAGCGATGATCGTATCGTCTATGGCAGTGGCGGTGTCATCCCAACCGGAGACATCACCGCGCGGGCCGCCACCTTGTTGGAACGGGACGATATCGCCTACGTCCATGTCCGCTCGGCGCGCAACAATTGCTACCAGTGCCGCATCGAGCGCGCATGAGGCGCCGGGATTGCCGACGGGAGACGCTGTCGTACTCCCGTCGCACAATCGCGATAGAAAGCGATTGTCGATCGATTTGCCGACCGCGGATGAACCGGCGGCAAATCTCGATATCGAGGAAGCGGGGCTTTGGCT
>NZ_RZRQ01000538.1:0-2600 GCF_003997785.1 Mesorhizobium sp. M7D.F.Ca.US.004.01.2.1
GGCGTATATAGTCGCCACCAACGAGAACTGTCAACACCGATCTCAAAGTTTTTGAACTTTTTGCGACAGAAATTTCGTGCCCTGTCTGTCGATAGCCGACTGCCCCAAGGGAACTCGGGACACCACGAGTGGACGGCCACGAAAGAGCCCTATTGCCGCCGCATTGCCGTTCGACACCAAAGCCAACGAAAGGGCGCAGCGCCGGTGGCGCAGTGCCTCTTTCAGGAGCGCTATATGGGAGTACGCGATGAGCCTTGCAGAGAAGGTGCACCGCACCTCCTGGTAGAGCGCCCCATAAGAAAAGTGCGCGAGGGGAATTCGGTCGGAGCCTGGCGCTTCGTTGACTTCACCTGCCATGACAGGCAAATGTCACGGCCACAACAAAAGCGACAAGCCGTTCCGCCCGGGGAAGAAGCAGCCTTTCTGGATGCCAGACACGGAAGATGTCATAGCCGAACTCGGCAACGAGCCGCCGCTTATCGCGGACGGCCGCAGCGGCCCGCCCGACCGGCGCGAGGTTTCTGCACGCTGGTTATCGGGAACCTTTCTCACCGGTGTGACCTCGAGCGTGTTGATGGGCGTGGCGCTGTTCGCCGCTCTTGACGGTCGCCAGCAGCTGGCCACCCCACCCGAGATCGCCGAGTTGATCAGTCTTGCCGGCAACGGCGATTCCGGCGAAGTCGCCAAGACGACCAGGCTGGTGGCGCCGCGTCAGATCGCCAAGGCCAAGGACCGTCGGCGCATGGAAGTGTCGATGGTCACCAAGGTCGGCGACCGCGACGTTATCCACACCATGCCTTTCGTGCAGATCAAGATGGCGCTCGCCGCCGGCCACACCACCAGCCGCGCCTACCCGCCTTTTGATCCGATGCAGGTGTTCGGCGACGACAGCGACGACAGTGCTCAGCCGGCGACAGCCTCTGCCGCTTCCGGCCAGATCTATGGCGCCAAGGTCGAAAGCGAGATGAGCCTGAAGACCGTCGATTTCCCGATCTCGACGGCTTCCTTCGACGAAAAGAGCGACCTGTCCGCCGACGAGGTGGAAAAGGTGGTGCGCGAAGCCGGCACCGACCTCAGCGACGGCGCCGTGCAGGTCGCTTCACTTCACTATGTCGACCCGCAGCGATTCGGCGAAGCCTTTGCCGAGAGCATGGCAGGCTCCTACGACGTCAAGATCGTGCCGGAAAACGTCTCGGTGGCGCCGCGCGCCACCGCCGACGACCAGGCGCCGGCCTTCGCCGAGGAAATCATCCCCTTCACCAAGGATCTCGACGTCACCGAGGCTTTTGCAGATTCGGGCTACACGGGTGAAGACGCCACCGGCATGGCCGAAGCCATCGCCAAGCTGTTGAACGCGACGGCGCTCAAAGCCGGAACCGTGCTGCGTGTCGGCCTTGAGGTTCACGGCGATGCCGCCAAGGTCGTGCGCACCAGCGTCTACGACCGGACCCAGCACATCGTCACCATCGCGCTCGACGATCGCGGCCAGTATGTGCCCTCGCAGGAGCCGGATCCAAACCCCGAATTGCTGACGGCCTTCGATGATTCGTCGGCGCCGGTGGTGGTGCGCGGCAATCTGCCCAACATCTATGACGGCATTTACCGCACCGCCTATTCCTACGGCATGTCCAAGGCGATGACGCAGCGGCTGATCAAGTTGCTGGCGTCCGGCGTCGACTTCCAGTCACGTCTCAATCCTGCGGATCGCCTCGAAGTGCTGTTCTCGCAGCCGGACGGCGACGACCAGACTTCCGACGATTCGGAACTTCTGTATGTCTCGGCGACGTTCGGCGGCACGACGCGCAACTTCTACCGCTTTCAGATGCAGGACGGCAGCACCGACTATTTCGACCAGGACGGCTCAAGCGCTGAGCAGTTCCTGCTGCGCAACCCGCTGCCCAACGGCAGATTTACCTCTGGCTTTGGTGCCCGCAAACATCCGATCCTCGGCTATGTCCGCATGCACACCGGCACAGATTGGGCCGCTCCTATCGGCTCGCCGATCATCGCAGCCGGCAACGGCGTCGTCGAGAAGGCGGGCTGGGCCGGCGGCTACGGCAAGCAGATCATCCTGCGCCATGCCAATGGCTATGAGACGTCCTACAATCACCAGAGCGCCTTTGCCAAAGGCATCGAACCCGGGGTGCGCGTGCGCCAGGGCCAGGTTATTGGCTATCTCGGCCAGACCGGCCTCTCCACCGGTCCGCATCTCCACTACGAGCTGATCGTCAACGGCACCAAGGTCGATTCGATGCGTGTCCGGCTGCCGGTCGGCAAGGTGCTGAAGGGCGATGACCTCGTCGCCTTCAAGCGTGAACGCGAGCGCATCGACGACCTGCTGAAGCAGGAAGACAGCGATTCGCTGAAAGTAGCGAGCGCCAAGATCGACGGTTGATCCGTCGGCTTTTTAGCCTTTCTGGTTTCTCAGCCTTGCGGATTCTCGACGCGCCGCGACCATGGCAGCCGCTCACCGGAAATGGTCGTCCAGGCGATGACAGCCGCAAGCAGGCAAAGCAGCGCGGTCACCGAAGAGACGGCGGAAAACGCAGTGTCGCTGGCGGCGAGCCTTGCCGCATCGACGGTGGGCGCAAGTCCAACCG
>NZ_RZRQ01000539.1:0-2592 GCF_003997785.1 Mesorhizobium sp. M7D.F.Ca.US.004.01.2.1
GCAGCGGCAGGATGACGCGCTGCAGGAAATCCTGGAACATCGCCATGTCGGCGATGCGCGCCTTGACCAGATAGTCGAAGCCGCCGACCACCATGTGGCACTCGATGATTTCGGGCGCGCGTAAAACTGCTTCGGCGAAGCGGTCGAAGACATGTGGCGCGGTGTGGTCGAGCCGCACTTCGATGAAGACGAGCTGCGCCTGTCCGATCCTCGCCGGATCGAGCACCGCGCGCACCGCGCGGATGAACCCTTCGGCGAACAACCGCTTGACGCGCTGCGCCGCTCCGGTCGGCGACAGGCCGACCCGCCGCGCCAGATCGAGCGTCGTGCGGCGGCCGTCCTCCTGCAACAAACGCAGCAGCGAGCGGTCGATGCGGTCGAGATCGTTCATTTCAGGATTCACACTTCTGAACCGGAATAAGCGTGATAGTCACGCTAAAATAGCGAAAACAATATATTTCATCACGCAGATGGATCGCAATACCGTTGTCGTGCAACAGACAACGAAAGCGGATCCCATGACATCGGTTCTATCGACCTCCCGCAGCGCCCAGGCCAAGGGCGACACGCCCGTGCTCATCCTGAGCGAGGCCGAGGTGAAAACCTGCATCGACCTGCGCCAGCTTCTCGACGCGCTCGCCGGCGGCTTCAAGGCGCTGTCCGGCGGCAAGGTCGTCAATCCGGCACGGCCGCAGCTCGACATTCCGCAGGCCGGCTATTCGCTGGCGATGCCTGCCTGGACGGCGGGCATGCATCTTACGGTGAAGATCGTCAACGTCTTCGAGGGCAACATCGCCAAAGGCATCCCCAGCCACCTCGCCACCATCCATCTGTTCGACCCTGGGACGGGCATGCCGGTCTGCGTCATGGATGGCACCTATATCACCGCCGTGCGCACCTCCGGCTCCGCCGTGCTCTCGGTGCGTGAACTCGCCCGCCGCGACGCCAAGGTCGCGACGGTGGTCGGGGCCGGCGTGCAGGCCGGCCAGCATCTGCATCTTCTGCCGCTGGTGCGCGACTTCGCCGAAATCCGCGTCGTCTCGAAGGAGTTTTCAGATGCGCAAGCACTTGCCGCTGGGCATCCAGGTGTCGTTGCAGTCGCCGATATCGAGGCCGCGGTGCGCTCGTCTGACGTCGTCTGCCTTGCCACGCATTCCTACCAGCCCGTGATCTCGGCCGACTGGGTGCGGCCCGGCACCCATGTCTCATCGGTCGGCGTCGCCCCGCCCGGCGGCGAGTTGCCGGTCGAGCTTATCGGCAAGGCCAGCCTGTTCGTCGAGACCAGGGAGGCCTTTGTCGCGACGCCGGTCGGTTCCTGCGAACTGGCGGGCATTGACCCGAAAAACGGAACCGAGCTCGGCGACATGCTGCTCGGGCTGCGGCCGGGACGCGTCAGCACCGATCAGGTCACCGTCTACAAGGCCATGGGCGTCGCCATGGAGGACATGGTGGCAGCCGACCTCGCCTATCGCGAGGCGGTTCGGCGGGGATTGGGGCGGGCTGTTGTGCTTTAGTGGAGCCGCCTGATTGTTGAAGCCAGCGCTGCCCCTCATTGCCCTGCCGGGCATTTCTCCCCGTTCACGGGGAGAAGATGGCGGCAGCCAGGTGGGGCGGCGCAAATGTCGGGAAGTCAGGGCCAGCCCCTACCCCTCCACCGTCTCCAGCACACTCAGCAGCGTGCCCTCCATATCCGGCTCGTCGCCCGAGCAGACGCACAGCATCTCGGCGTCGCCTTCGCCCACCGACAAATAGGCATGGCCCATGGTGGAATCGATGTAGACGCTTTCGCCCTGTTTCAGCCGCACCGGCGCATACTGGTCGGTGTGCAGCTCGATCTCGCCCTTGAGCACGATCAGGAATTCCTCGCCGGCATGCCTGGTCAGCGGGCCGAATTCCTGCGGCGTGCGGGCGCGCGCAAAGGCGTGGATCGGCACCATGCGCTTGCGCACCAGGTCGGTCGCCAGATAGCGGTAATCATAGTTGCGGGTCAGCTGGCGCAGCGTGTTGGACGGCGAGGTCACCGAACGACGGGTGCGCGCGGATGGCTGCTTGCGGTCGCCGCTGAGCAGTTCGGTGACATGGATGCCCAGCCCCTCGCAGATCTGCAGCAGCTTGTCGTAGCTCAGCGACATCTGGTCGTTCTCGACCTTGGACAGGGTCGACACCGCGACGCCGGTCAGCGTGCTGACCTCCTGCAAGGTCCAGCCATGCGTCTTCCTCAAGCCGCGCAGGCAATCACCGAGGTTCGGTTGCTCCGACATCGTCAGCTCCATGGCGCGGCCACCGGGCCGCTTCTTCACCCTAGGTAGTCCAACTCCCTGCTGCCATCAACAACATCAACAATTTTCTTATACGCTAAATATTGACTGGATACGAAATTATTTCTACCCCTAGGGGATGCAGTCAAAGTCCCCCCAGAAAGTCGTCGTCATCGGCGGCGGCATTGCCGGCCTCTCCCTGGCGGCGGCCGTGCAGCCCTGGGCCGAGGTCATCGTGATCGAGCGCGAGCCGCATCTCGGCTACCACGCCAGCGGCCGCTCGGCGGCGCTGTTTTCCGAAACCTACGGCAATGCGCTGGTGCGGGCGCTGGCG
>NZ_RZRQ01000053.1:0-25288 GCF_003997785.1 Mesorhizobium sp. M7D.F.Ca.US.004.01.2.1
GGAACGCGTAGAGAGCAAAATGGGCCAGTGGTGCGGCGCGACGCTCCAGGACTCCGATCGAGCGCGGCAGTGGCGGCCATACATTGCCAAGGCGCCAGGCGATGCGCAGCACCACCAGACCGAGCAGCAGAAAACCGAAGGATTTGTGCAGCTGGATCAATTCGAAGGCGGTGCGCTGGCTGGTCAGCCGCACCATGACGAAGCCGAGCCCGAACTGGCCGATGAAGATCAGCGCAATCAGCCAGTGGAGGAGGATCGCGCCCCAGCCGTAGCGGGTCGTGCTGTTGGTGATCGATGTTTGCATCGTTGGTGAACGAGCGGGATGCCGGTTTTCTTCCACAAGAGGGAGGGCGAGCCCGCTCTATCCGCTCACCTTGAAGAAATCGACGAAGGCCCTGAGCGCCGGCCGCATCTGGCGGCGGCTGGGGTAGTAGACGAAGAACCCGTCGAAGGACGGGCACCAGTCCTCCAGCACGCGGATCAGCCTGCCGTCGGCCAGCGGTGCGCGGACATAGTCCTCGAAGACGAAGGCGAGCCCGGCGCCGTCGGCCGCTGCTTGCGCGATCAGATGGTCCTCGTCGAGGATCAGGGGCCCTTGCGCGGAGATTTCGATCTCCTCGCCGCCCTTCGCGAATTCCCAGCGGTAGAGGATGCCACTGGAGAAGCGAAAGCGGATGCAGCGGTGGCCGGCCAGATCGCGCGGGTGGCGCGGCTTCGGGTTGGCCTCGAAATAGACCGGCGCGCCGACCACCGCGCCACGAATGTCCGGCCCGATCCGCACCGCGATCATGTCGCGCTGAAGGCTCTCGCCAAGCCGGACACCAGCATCGAAGCCACCTTCGACTACGTCGGTGAAGCGGTCCTCGATGATGATCTCCAGCACGATGTCGGGATAGGCCGCCGCAAAGGCGCCCAGCCGTGGCGTCAGCACCAGATGCGCTGCCGTGCGTGGCACGCTCAGCCGTAGATTCCCAGCCGGCCGGTCGCGCGCCTCGACCGCCGTCTCCAGCGCCAGATCGATCTCCGACAGCGCCGGCCGCAGCCGCTCCAGCAATTGCGCACCTTCTTCGGTGGGCGCGACGCTGCGTGTGCTGCGCGACAGGAGGCGAACGCCAAGCCGCGCCTCGAGGCTGGACACCGCATGGCTGACCGCCGATGGCGCGATGGCGAGTTCCCTGGCGGCGCCGCGAAAGCTGCCGCATTGGGCGACAGTCGCCAGCACGGCTAGCTGGGAAAGATGGGCTCGATTCATTGATCTACTTTTTAGAACAGACTGTGCAGATGAGAGATGATTATCGAACACAGTGCAAGGCGCTATTTCCTTTGCATCGCAATAAGGAGACGCGTGATGCAAACCCGCAAGCTAGGAACTGAATTGAACGTCTACCCGGTCGGCCTCGGCTGCATGGGCATGAGCTTCGCCTATGGCGGCCAGGCGGAAGCCGACGCGATCGCCACGCTGCACCGCGCCGTCGATATCGGCGTCAACTTCTTCGACACTGCGGAAGTCTATGGCCCTTACGAGAACGAGATCCTGCTCGGCAAGGCGCTGAAGTCCATTCGCGACAAGGTGACGATCGCGACAAAATTCGGCTTCAAGATTCTGGAGGAAGGTACCGGCCTCGACCGCATGGCTGGCGTCGACAGCCGCCCCGAGCACGTCAAGGCGGTGGCCGAGGCCTCGCTGAAGCGGCTGGGCACCGACGTCATCGACCTCTACTACCAGCACCGCGTCGACCCCAACGTGCCGATCGAGGATACGGTCGGCGCCATGGCCGAGCTGGTTCGCGAGGGCAAGGTGCGCGCGCTTGGCCTGTCGGAGGCGAGTGCCGCGACCATCCGCCGAGCCCATGCCGTGCATCCGATATCGGCCGTGCAGAGCGAGTATTCGCTGTGGAGCCGCGACCCGGAAGACGAGGTGTTCGCCGTCTGCCGCGAGCTCGGCATCGGCTTTGTTCCCTACAGCCCGCTCGGCCGTGGACTGCTGACCGGCACGATCGCCAAGCCTGAGGCCTTGAGCGACGATGACTGGCGCCGCAGCCTGCCGCGGTTCCAGGCCGACGCAATGGCCGCCAATGCGGCTGTCATCGCCACGCTGGAAAAGCTGGCGACCGAAAAGGGCGTGACCTCGGCGCAGCTGGCGCTGGCCTGGGTGCTGCATCAGGGCGAGTTCATCGTGCCGATCCCCGGCGCGCGGAAAATCCGCCATCTCGAGCAGAACACGGCGGCGGCCGGGATCGCGCTGAGCGCTGCCGAGGTGCAGGCCATTGGTGACGCGCTGTCGCCCGACAAGGTGGTGGGCAAGCGCTACACCGAGGAGCTGCTGGCGCTGGTGAATGGGTGAAAACTGGTGAGTAATCGAAAGGGGCGCTTCGGCGCCCCTTTTTTCATGCGCGGCGCAGTGCAGAAGGTGGGAGACGTTGGCGCGAAGCGCCCCCGTTTGTCCTGCCGGACATCTCCCCCACTTGGGGGGAGATTGGATGTCACGCCGGCTTTCGCCAATCGCCGGCGCCGAAAGAAGGGCAGGACTGCGAAGCTGCCAATCTCCCCCAAAGTGGGGGAGATGCCCGGCAGGGCAGAGGGGGGCGCTGTCCCGCCGACATTTCCTACCAAGGCACGACAGTGATCTCCGGCCAATACTCCTGGGCGCGTCTGCCCTTCACCTCATGTGTCCGCCGATTGTCCGTCACCCGGTTGGGCGTGATGCGAAACGAGAACATATCGTCGAACCCGAACGGCGCCACCAGCTCCAGCTGCCCGTCAGCGTCGTATCGGACCCCGACCGCATGGGTCTTCGAAGCAAAATAGCTGAGCGGTTCGCTGGCGCTCGAATAGCGCGGGCACGGCTGTCCGAACTTCTGCAGATACCAGAGATGCACCCGCGCCTGGTTGCGCACCTCCACCGGCAGCGGCAGTCCTTCGAAATGCGCCGCCGCCCGGCGGATCACCGCGTCCTCCGCCTCGTAGGACAGGTCGCTGTCATCGAAGTAGAAGAGATCAACATCCTTGATGCCGTAGCCCGACGGCTTGCCGGTCAGATGGTTCCAAACGCTGTTGTAGAGCGCGCCGGAAACGATCAGCCAGTCGGGCAGGTCGAATTCGCGAGCTCGCGCCAACGCGTCGCGGACCAGCGGATCCGCCGACACGATGGCGAGGAACGCCACGCGCTGTTCTTCAAAAGGAAGGCCGGAATAACGCAGATGGTCCATCGCCCTTTGGAGGACGATTCGCCATCTGCTCGCAAGTTTATTAGCCCCTCAGCACACCACCGGTCTGCTTGCCGACATTCTCGATGATGCGCTTGGCCAGCGCCTCGAAATCCTCGTCGGTCAGCGTCTTTTCGACCGGCTGGATCGACACTTCGATGGCGATCGATTTTTTGCCCTCGCCGAGCGAAGCGCCTTCGAAAATATCGAAGACAGAGACAGCGGTGATCAGCTTCTTGTCGGCCGCAAGGGCCGCGCGAACCAGCGTGCCGGCCTCGACCGACTTGTCGACGACGAAGGCGAAATCGCGCTTGACCGCCTGGAAAGCGGAGAGATCGAGCCTGGGCTTGGTCTTCGTCGGCTTGGCCTTCGGCTCCGGCACGGCATCGACGAAGACTTCGAAGCCGCACAGCGGCCCGGAAACATCGAGACCCTCAAGCGTCTTCGGATGGAATTCGCCGAAGGTGCCGAGCACGGTTTTCGGGCCGAGCTTGATCGTGCCGGAACGGCCGGGATGATACCAGGCCGGACCGCCGGCCTCGATCTGCAGCCGCTCGACCGGTGCACCACAGGCTTCCAATGCGGCGATCGCATCGGCCTTGGCGTCGAACACACCGACCGGGCCTGAATTGCCGGCCCAGTTGCGGCCGGAGCCGTCGAGCTTGGCGGTGCCGCGGCGCACACCGGCGGCCACGCGCCGCTGCTGGTCGGCGCCATCGCCTTCGTATGTGCCCGACACTTCGAACAGCGCCACGTCGCCAATACCCTTGTCGGCATTGCGCTGGGCAGCGGCGATCAGCCCCGGCAGCAGCGACGGCCGCATGTCGGACATGTCGGCGGCGATCGGATTGGCGAGCTTCAGCGCCGTCTGGCCACCGCCGAACAGTTCAGCGTGCTTGGCCGGAATGAACGACCAGGTGACGGCCTCCATCATGCCGCGCACGGCAAGCGCGCGCTTGGCGGTGCGGGTACGGACCTGCAGCGTGGTGAGTATCTTTGCGTTGACCGCGTCATGCGCGCCGAGCGGCTGCGGTGCGATGTTGTCGACGCCGTGGATGCGCATCACCTCCTCGACCAGGTCGGCCTTGCCGTCGACATCGGGGCGCCAGGACGGCACGGCGACGTTGACGACATCGCCCGACCCCTCAGGCTTGAAGCCAAGGCGCGTCAGGATGTCGAGGCTTTCCGCCTTGGGAACCTCGATGCCGGTCAGCCGCTTCACTTCCGAAATAGGGAAGGCAACCATCTTCGGCTTGTGTTCGGTATAGCCGGCCACTTCGATCTCGGTCGGCGTGCCGCCGCAGAAATCGAGCACCAGCTTGGTCGCCAGCTCGACGCCGGGCACCATGAATTCAGGGTCCACGCCGCGCTCGAAGCGGTAGCGTGCGTCGGTGATGATGCCGAGCGTGCGGCCGGTGCGGGCGGTGGTGATCGGGTCCCAAAGGGCGGATTCGATCAGCACATCGGTCGTGTTCTCGTCGCAGCCCGAATGCTCGCCGCCCATGATGCCGGCGATCGACTCGACGCCATTGTCGTCAGCGATGACGCACATCTCCGGCGTCAGCGTATATTCGCGGCCATCGAGCGCCTGTACCTTTTCGCCATCGCGCGCGCGGCGCACGGTCAGATTGCCGGCAACCTTGCTGGCGTCGAACACATGCAGCGGACGGCCGCGGTCGAAGGTGACGTAATTGGTGATGTCGACCAGCGCGCTGATTGGCCTGAGACCAATGGCGATCAGCCGCTGCTGCAGCCATTTCGGCGACGGGCCGTTCTTGACGCCCTTGACCAGCCGCAGCGCGAAGCCGGGGCAGAGTTCCGGCGCCACGATCGTCACCTTGACCGGGCACATGCCGCTGCCGGCATGCGGCATGATGGCACCGCCGACGAGGCGGCCAAGCCCGCTCGCCGCCAGATCCCTGGCGATGCCGTAGACGCTGGTGGCATCCGGCCGGTTCGGCGTCAGGTTGATCTCGATGACCGGATCGTCGAGGTGGGCGTAAGCAGCGAAGCTGGTGCCGACAGGCGCATCCTCAGGCAGGTCGATGATACCGTTGTGTTCGTCGGACAGCTCCAGCTCGCGCTCGGAACACATCATACCGTGGCTTTCGACGCCCCTGATCTTGCCGACCGTCAGCGTCACGTCGATGCCGGGCACATAAGTGCCGGGCGCGGCAAAGGCGCCGATCAGGCCGGCGCGGGCGTTGGGTGCACCGCACACCACCTGCACGGGCGCCTTGCCGTCGCCTGTATCGACGGTGAGCACGCGCAGGCGGTCGGCATCGGGGTGCTGAACCGCGGTCAGCACCCTGGCGATGACGAAGGGTTTCAGGCTCGACTTGTCGTCGACATGCTCGACTTCGAGGCCGATCGAGGTCAGCCGCTCGACGATCTCGTTGAGCGAGGCGTCGGTCTCGAGGTGGTCCTTGAGCCAGGAGAGGGTGAATTTCATGGGACTGTTCCGTCTGGTCTTTTGACGCTTGTTTTCAGATGTCTCGGCAGGTCGTCGGACATATGCAGGAAGGGGAGCTGCTCGCTGACATAGGCATGCAGCGTCGGCTCAAAATCGGCCGGCCTGTCCATGGCGCCGAGCATGAAGTAGATGTCGTCCTCCAGCCGCTCGTCGACATAGGCGATGGGTGAGCCGCAGATACCGCAAAACGAGCGCGTCACCGGGCCGTTCTCGTACATCTTCAGCGCCTTGCCGGTGAACGCGACCTGATCGACCAGGAAGCCGACAAAGGCCGAGACCGGCGCGCCGCTGGCCCGCCGGCAATCGCCGCAATGGCAATAGCTGACATGGTGCGGTTCGGCCAAGGCCTCGAACCGCACGGCGCCGCAGCGGCAGCCGCCGGTGTGCGGCGCTATCATGCGCTTAGGCCCCCGAACAGCGTCGGCATGTCGAGCGGCCTGAAACCGTAATGCGACAGCCAGCGCACGTCGGCGTCGAAGAAGGCGCGCAGGTCCGGCATGCCATATTTCAGCATGGCGATGCGATCGATGCCCATGCCCCAGGCAAAGCCCTGATATTCGTCCGGATCGAGCCCGCCATGGCGCAGCACATTGGGGTGCACCATGCCGCAGCCGAGGATCTCCATCCAGTCGGAGCCTTCGCCGAAGCGCACTTCGCCGGGCCGCGAGCGGTCGCACTGGATGTCGACCTCGAGGCTCGGTTCGGTGAACGGGAAGAAGGACGGCCGGAAGCGCATCTTCACCTGCGGCACCTCGAAGAAGGCCTTGCAGAACTCCTCCAGCACCCACTTCATGTTGGCGACGTTGGCCGTCTTGTCGATCACCAGCCCCTCGACCTGATGGAACATCGGCGAGTGGGTGGCGTCCGAATCCTGCCGGTAGGTCTTGCCAGGAATGACGATGCGGATCGGCGGCTTCTTCGTCTCCATGGTGCGGATCTGCACCGGCGAGGTGTGCGTGCGCAAAAGCTTGCGCTCGCCCTTCTCGTCCGGCTGGAAGAAGAAGGTGTCGTGCATTTCGCGCGCCGGATGGCCTTCGGGGAAATTCAGCGCGGTGAAATTGTAGTAGTCGGTCTCGATATCCGGCCCTTCGGCGATGGAGAAGCCGAGATCGCCGAAGATCGCCGCGATCTCATCGATGACCTGGCTGATCGGATGGATACGGCCGCGCTCGGCCGGCGACTGCCGCACCGGCAGCGTCACGTCGACCTTTTCGGCGGCGAGGCGCGCGGTGATCGCCACATCCTTCAACTCGGCCTTGCGGGCCGTCAGCGCGTCGGTGACACGGTTCTTGAGGCCGTTGATAACAGGACCCTTGACCTGCCGCTCCTCGGCGGTCATGGCGCCAAGTGTTTTCAGCATCTCGGACACGGTGCCCTTCTTGCCGAAGGCAGCGATGCGCACGGCCTCTATGGCCGGCTCATCGGCGGCCGATGCGATGTCGGCCAGAAGTGAATCTTCCAGGGCTTCAAGATTTCCAGCAGTGGCGTTCACGGCGAAGCTCTCTCGATCGGGCGACCACCATCACCGGGCGTGTCACCATTTTGGTTACATCAGGCAAAAGAAAAACCCGCGCCAGCCGTGCCAGCGCGGGTTCCCCAAATCAGAATTGCGAATGCTTGGGAAGCGCTGGTCTTAGGCGACAGCGCTTTCAAAAGCGTTCGGCGTGGTGTTCTTCAGATATTCGAGCGCCACCTTGGCCTTGGCGACCAGGGCTGCGAAAGCCTGCGGCTCGTGGATGGCCATGTCCGACAGGATCTTGCGATCGATCTCGATGCCCGACTTGTTGAGGCCGTCGATGAAGCGGCCATAGGTCAGGCCATGCTCGTGCGTCGCGGCGTTGATGCGCTGGATCCACAGCGCGCGGAACGAGCGCTTGCGGTTCTTGCGGTCGCGATACGCGTACTGCATCGACTTTTCCACCGCCTGCTTGGCGATGCGGATGGTGTTCTTGCGGCGGCCGTAGAAGCCTTTGGCGGCTTTCAGGACCTTCTTGTGCTTGGCGTGCGAGGTGACGCCTCTTTTTACGCGTGCCATGTCATGATCTCCTTAAAACGTGTCCGAACCGAATGCCTTAGAGGCCGTTCGGCAGAAAATTCTTGATGACCTTCTTGCCATCCGGTTCAGCCAGAACCATCGTGCCGCGGGCATTTCGAATGAACTTGTTGGAACGCTTGATCATGCCGTGACGCTTGCCGGCCGCAGCCGACAGGACTTTACCCGTACCTGTGATCTTGAACCGCTTTTTGGCGGCCGACTTGGTCTTCATCTTGGGCATTTTGCTACTCCGTATCGTTGGCGCACTATCGCGCTTCTTGTTCGCTTCGGGCCGACCAAAGCCCGAAAAGCAAATGAAACCGCCACGGCATGCCCTGCCGGGCGGTTTTCTTGAACGGCGGTCCTATACGTCAAAGACGGCGGCTGCGCAACACCTCAGCTCGTGCGACGCTCTGTCCCCAGTCAGGGGAGCGTGAACCAGACCGGCAACATGCCCGACTGCTGGGCGCCGTCGATCAGTTCGAAGGCCGGCAGCGCGACCAGGAACACCAGGCCGTCGAGCAGCGTGGTCAACAGCAGGCGCGGCTTGAAGCTGCCCGTATCGCCCTCCTGGTAGAGCGACAATTTCGGGAAGAAGCGCGGCACCCGCGCCAGATAGGCCGCATACGGCGCGCCGAGTGCTTCCTTAAGGAATTTCTCCTCGCGCAGGATGACGATGTGGAAAGCGCCGGCGCACAAAAGCCCGAAGAGAATGATGCCGGTGAACGAGCCGATCTGCGCGCCAACGCCGGCTGCGGCTACGGTCGAGAACACATAGAGTGGGTTGCGGGTGATCGAGTAAGGCCCGCCGGTCACCACCTCGGAAGATTTGCGCCCACCTATGTAGAGCGTCGCCCAAAGGCGCCCGACGATGCCTAGAAAAATCAGCAGCACGCCAAACATTTCGATCGACTCATGCACTGGTGTGTCGGGCGGAAACGTCGATTGGCCAAATAGCAACGCTGCGAACAGGACGGCCACGAGCCCGGTAAGCACCATCCTGCGCGTATGCTGGTAGTTACCCAGCCCGTATTTGAGTTCTTTGTCCAAGGTGGAATCCGATCGTCGAGGAGTTTGGCCGGCGATCGCAGCTTCGGCCAAGAAAACAGGCGTCCCGCCGATCGCCGGGACGCCTTGGGATGTGATTCAGGCGGATTTAAGCGCGATAATCAGGCCTGACGTCTTCGTGATCCAAGGTGTGTTGATATTCAGCACCTTAGCGCGGCGACAGCACCATCATCATCTGGCGGCCTTCGAGCTTCGGTTCCGCCTCGACCTTGGCGATCGTCGCCACTTCCTCGCGGACCTTGTTCAGGAGCTGCATGCCGAGTTCCATATGCGCCATCTCGCGGCCACGGAACCGCAACGTCAGCTTGACCTTGTCGCCTTCCTCGAAGAAGCGGCGAACCGCCTTCATCTTGGTCTCGTAGTCATGGCTGTCGATGTTCGGGCGCATCTTGATCTCCTTGATCTCGATGACCTTCTGGTTCTTGCGCGCCTCGGCCGCCTTCTTCTGGTTGGCGTATTTCAGCTTGCCAAGATCGAGAATCTTGACGACGGGGGGCACCGCATTGGGCGATATCTCGACGAGATCCAGCCCAGCCTCTTCCGCGAGCAGCAATGCGTCGTTGATGGAAACATCGCCGCGGTTCTGGCCTTCGGCGTCGATAAGCTGGACCCGGGGAACCCGGATGTCACGGTTGGAGCGCGGGCCATCCTTGGTCGGCGCCGCTGCTTTGAAAGGTCTGCGAATGGTCGTGGTCTCCTTGGCCGTTTCGTTCAGGGTTTGTCAGTGTTGATGCGTGGACGCGCCAATGTGGTGAGCGCTCGGGCGGAGTCAATAGCACAGCATTGACAGAAAATCACCCTGATCGCTGCCCTGCATCAAACAAAGAACACCGCGAGCACTTTTCGCCACGCCACAGGCTGTGTCACAAGACCGGCTTGAGGAAAAAGCCATGAACGCCACGCCCCCAATCTTTCTGGATGTCGACGGACCACGCATCGCGGTGCGCCATAATGCTGGCTCCGCGCCCGGCATCGTCTGGCTCGGCGGCTACAAATCGGACATGCTGGGCACGAAGGCGCAGGTGCTGTCGGACTGGGCGGCAAGAGAAGGCCGCGCCTTCCTGCGCCATGATTATTCCGGCCATGGTGAATCCGGCGGCGCCTTTGCTGACGGCACGATTTCGACATGGCTTGCGCAGAGCCTTGCCGTGTTCCGGCATTTCACCAAGGGCAAGCAAATCCTGGTCGGCTCCTCGATGGGCGCCTGGATCGCGCTGCGTATGGTGCAGGAATTGCGCAAGGCAGGCGATAGCAAGGTCGCTGGCCTGGTGTTGCTGGCGCCGGCGCCGGATTTTACCGCCGAACTGGTCGAACCGGTGCTGACGCAGGCGCAGAAGCGCGACCTCACGGAGAAAGGCTTCTTCGAAGAGCCGTCGGATTATTCCGCCGAGCCTTACATCTACACGCGCGCGCTGATCGAGGACGGACGCAACAACCTGGTGATGACAGGCCCGATCGACACGCATTGCCCGGTGCACATCCTGCAGGGACTGGCCGATGCGGACGTACCGGCAAGCCACGCGCTGAAGCTGGTCAGCCTGCTGCCGGCCGACGACGTGACCTTGTCGCTGATCCCTGACGGCGACCACCGCCTGTCGCGGCCGCAGGATCTCGACATGCTGGTGCGGGCCGTCGACGCGATGGCGCAGAGGGGAAACTGATGCGCCTTTCCATTCCGATACACGCGTTCGTCGCCGCCATCGTCGGCTTTGGCGGCACGCTGGCCATCGTCATCGCCGCCGCCAAGGCAGTCGGCGCGACGCAGATCGAGACGGCAAGCTGGGTTACGACCATCTGCCTGGCCATGGCGATCGAGAGCCTGTGGCTGTCCTGGCGCACGAAAATGCCCGTCATCACCGCATGGTCGACGCCGGGCCTGGCGCTGATCGCGGCCTCGAGCGGCTTTTCGATGGGCGAGGCCGTCGCAGCCTTCATCGTCACCGGCATCCTTCTGATCGCCACCGGCCTGTTCCGGCCCCTGACGCAGTTGATCTCGAGGATACCGCCCTCGGTCGCCTCCGGCATGCTGGCCGGCATCGTCGTCACCTTCGCGCTCAATGCGGTGAAGACCATTCCTGTCGACCCGTGGCTGATCCTGCCGCTGATTGCGGCCTTCTTCGTCATCCGGCTGTTCAATCCGGCCCTGTCGGTGCTGGCGGTGCTGATCGGCGGTGGCCTCGCCGCGTTCCTCACCGGCCGTGTCGGCGGCCTGCCGACACCGGAACTGTCAACGCTGACGCTGATTGCGCCTGATTTCACCGCCAAGGCGATGATCGGCCTGGCACTACCGCTCTATCTCGTCACCATGGCCTCGCAGAACCTGTCCGGCCTGGCCGTGCTGCGCGCCGCCGGCTACCATCCGGAGCCAGGCCCGCTAATCGGCGTCACCGGCCTGTTTTCGCTGCTGTCGGCGCCATTCGGCGGCTCGACCACCAATCTGGCGGCGATCTCGGCGGCGATCTGCACCGGGCCGGACGTCCACCCCGACCCTGCCGAGCGCTGGAAGACCGGACCGTTCTATGCGCTTGCCTATCTCGTCTTCGCGATTTTCGGCGCTTCGCTGGTGGCGATCTTCGCCGTGCTGCCGCAGAGCCTGATCGTGCTGGTGGCGGGTCTGGCGCTGATGGCGTCGCTTGCCAACGCGCTGTCGATCGCGCTGAAGGACGAGGGCGATCGCATGGCCGCCACCGTCACCTTCGTCGTCACCGCGTCCGGGCTGACGCTGTTCGGCGTTGGTGCCGCATTCTGGGGCCTGATTGCCGGGCTGGTCGTGCTTTTCCTCGATAGGCTCAAAAAGCGATAATCATTTCAGTTGCTTGTCCGGTTTTGGCGGACATTGTCTTGAATCGCCGTTTTCTCCTTCCCATTTCGATTCCACGCAGCCGGGTTTGGCTGTCTCCAACCGAAGGAATGGGAGAAAATGAACACATCTGCATTGATCCGTCCGGCCTGGACGCCGGCGACCATCGCGTTGATGGTTGTGGGTTTCATGGTGTTCTGGCCACTCGGCTTCGCCATGCTTGCCTACATCATCTGGGGCGACCGCCTCGACGGCTTCAAGCGTGACGTCAACCGCGCGACCGACGGCATCTTCGCCGGCTGCCGCCGCGGTTCCGACAAGGCCGCACGCTGGGGCAATGGCTCCGCCCGCACCGGCAACGTCGCTTTCGACGACTGGCGCGAAAAGGAACTTGAGCGCCTGAACGAAGAGCGCCGCAAGCTCGACGAGATGCTGACCCAGTTCGACGAGTATGCCCGCGAATTGCGCCGCGCCAAGGACCAGGACGAGTTCGACCGCTTCATGGCCAACCGCAACAAGTCGACGGCGCCGACGAAGACCGATCCGAGCACCGGAACGACGACCACCAAGCGTGGCAAGGGCTCGAACCTGCTTGACGACTGAGGCCAAGCGACAGGCCACATCGTGAAAGAACGGCGTCGCGCGAGCGGCGCCGTTTCTTTTTTGTTCTATTCGTTTTCCTCGAATCACGTATCGTTGCGCCATGTCATTCGGCTTCTTCCGCAACCTGACAAAGCCCAAGCCCGCGCCTGTCGAAGAGCGCGAGCACGTCGTTGCCGGCCGCTCGCTGCCGCTCAAGATCGTCGAGAACGACCGTGCAAGGCGGCTGACGCTGCGCATCGATTCAGGTGGCCGGGGCCTGCGCATCACCGTGCCGCCCGGCCTGCGGCGGGGCGAGGTGGAAAAGTTCCTCGACCGCCATCAGGACTGGCTGGAGCAGCGGCTGGCCAAGGTACCGGCGCGGCCGCAGGTGCGGCCGGGTATCAAGATTCCGGTGCGCGGCGTGGCGCACCGCATCGTCCATGAGCCTTCGAAACGCGGCACGGTGACCGTGTCGCGCGACGAGCGCGGTCCGCTGCTGATCGTGCATGGCGACCGCATCCATCTGCCGCGCCGCATCGCCGATTTCCTCAAGCGCGAGGCCAAGCGCGAGATCGAGAAGCTGGTGGTCAAGCACACCGAGGCGCTGGGCAAGCGCGCCAAAGCGATCCGCTTCAAGGACACGTCAAGCCGCTGGGGATCCTGCACCTCCGACGGCAATCTGTCGTTTTCCTGGCGCATCATGATGGCGCCGTCGCCGGTCATCAATTACCTCGTCGCGCATGAAGTGGCGCATCTGAAGGAGATGAACCACGGCCCGAAATTCTGGAAACTGTGCGAGCAGCTCTGCCCGGACACCGAGCGCTGCAAGGCATGGCTGAAGCGCAATGGCGGCGCGCTGCAGGCGATCGCGTTCGAGTAGTTCCCTCAATCATCATTCGCCGCGTTGAGTTCGTCCGGTCGCAACCCCTCATCACCATGATGCGGCCAGGGCAAAAAATTGCCGTCGAAGGCATCGCTGCCGAAATAGTCGAGCGCCCGATGTGCCTCGGCGCCGTTGAAGGCGGCCTTGTCCATCAGGTGCGCAATGACCTCGCGCGCCTGCGTGATCTTCTGCCTGAGTTCGGCAACGGTTCTGTCGGCCATGATCGTGCTCCCGCCTTGCATCCTGTCCCATCCATAGGTAGCGCCTTTGGCCGTGCCGGCAAACGGCATGCTTTTTCTCGACTCTTTTCGCTTTTCATGCCAATTCCCGCGCCATGGCACTCGACATCAAGATTTGTGGCTTGAAGACTGATGGGGCAATGGCCGCGGCGCTGGCCGGCGGCGCCAGCCATGTCGGGTTTATTTTCTTCGCGAAAAGCCCACGCTATGTCGAACCTGCCGAGGCTGGCCGTCTGCGCGAGGCGGCGCGCGGCAAGGCTTTGGCGGTTGCCGTAGCCGTCGATGCCAGCGACGCCTTCCTGGATGAGATCGTTGCCAAGATGCAGCCCGACATGCTGCAGCTGCACGGCTCTGAAACGTCGGAGCGGGTGGCCGAGGTCAAGGCCCGCTACGGCTTGCCGGTGATGAAGGCGCTGCCGCTCAGCGAGGCTGCCGATCTCGAGCGGATAAAGCCATTCATCGGCATAGCAGCCCGGTTCCTGTTCGACGCCAAGCCGCCGAAAGGCTCCGAACTGCCGGGCGGCAATGGTGTTGCCTTCGACTGGCGCATTCTCGCCGGCCTTGACGGCGGCGTCGATTACATGCTTTCCGGTGGGCTCAACGCCGCCAATATCGGCGATGCCCTTCGGCTTGCCAACCCGCCTGGAATCGACATTTCCTCAGGCGTGGAAAGTGCGCCGGGCGTCAAGGATCCGGCGCTGATCGAACAGTTTTTCCGGGCCGTCAGGGCAGCGCGGGACAACCGCGCCGCCTGATCATGCCTTAACGACAAGCCAGGAGATCGGCGATGAACAAGCCGGCGACACCCAATTCCTTCCGCACCGGACCCGACGAACAGGGCATGTTCGGCATTTTTGGCGGTCGTTTCGTTGCCGAAACGCTGATGCCGCTGATCCTCGACTTGGAGCGGCACTGGAATGAGGTCAAGAACGATGCGGACTTCAGGGCAGAACTGACTGACCTGTCGACCCATTATGCCGGACGGCCGTCGAAGCTTTACTTCGCCGAGGGGCTGACCAAACATCTCGGTGGTGCAAAAGTCTATTTCAAGCGCGAGGATCTGAACCACACCGGTTCGCACAAGATCAACAACTGCCTCGGCCAGATCCTGCTGGCCAAGCGCATGGGCAAGAAGCGCATCATCGCCGAAACCGGTGCCGGCCAGCACGGCGTGGCCTCGGCCACGGTCGCGGCCCGCTTCGGCTTTCCCTGCGTCGTCTATATGGGCGCCACCGACGTTGCCCGGCAAAGCCCCAACGTCTTCCGCATGAAGCTGCTCGGCGCCGAAGTGCGGCCGGTGACCGCCGGTCACGGCACGCTGAAGGACGCCATGAACGAGGCGTTGCGCGACTGGGTGACCAATGTCGAGGACACTTATTATTTGATCGGCACCGCCGCTGGCCCGCATCCCTATCCAGAGCTGGTGCGGGACTTCCAGTCGGTGATCGGCATCGAGGCGCGGGCGCAGATCCTCGAGCAGGAAGGCCGGCTGCCGGACACCATCATTGCCGCTGTCGGCGGCGGTTCCAACGCCATCGGCCTGTTCCACCCCTTCCTCGACGACAAGGAGGTCCGTATCATCGGCATCGAAGCCGGCGGCCGCGGCCTCGACGGCATCGAGCATTGCGCCTCGATGAACGCCGGAAGACCCGGCGTGCTGCACGGCAACCGCACTTATCTCCTGCAGAATGCCGACGGCCAGATCATGGACGGGCATTCGATCTCAGCCGGCCTCGACTATCCCGGGGTCGGGCCGGAACATTCCTGGCTGCGCGATTCAGGCCGCGTCGAATATGTGCCGATCCTCGATGACGAGGCGCTGGAGGCTTTCAAGCTGACGACGCGCGTCGAAGGCATCATCCCGGCGCTGGAATCGGCCCATGCCATCGCGCATGCGGTGAAGATCGTGCCAGCCATGGACAAGGACCAGATCGTCATCGTCAACCTGTCCGGCCGTGGCGACAAGGACGTGCACACGGTGGCCTCGATGCTGGGCATGGAGATCTGATCATGGTGACCCGCATCGATCGCCGCATGGCGAAGCTGAAGACCGAAGGCCGCCCGGCGCTTGTCACCTATTTCATGGGCGGCGACCCGGACTACGACACCTCGCTGTCGATCATGAAGGCACTGCCCGGCGCAGGCTCCGACATCATCGAGCTCGGCATGCCGTTCTCCGATCCGATGGCCGACGGCCCGGCGATCCAGGCGGCGGGCTTGCGGGCGCTGAAAGGCGGCCAGACGCTGGTCAAGACGCTGAAGATGGCGGCGGACTTCCGGACCGGCGACAATGAGACGCCGATCGTGCTGATGGGCTACTACAATCCGATCTACATCTATGGTGTCGACCGCTTCCTCAAGGACGCGATTGCCAGCGGCATCGACGGGCTGATCGTTGTCGACTTGCCGCCGGAGATGGACGAGGAACTGTGCATTCCGGCGCTGAAAGCCGGCATCAATTTCATCCGGCTGGCGACGCCGACCACCGACGACAAGCGCCTGCCCAAGGTGCTGCAGAACACGTCGGGCTTCGTCTACTACGTGTCGATGACCGGCATCACCGGCTCGGCGCTGGCCGACACCGGCAAGGTGGCGGCGGCGGTCAAGCGCATCAAGGGCCACACCGACCTGCCGGTCTGCGTCGGCTTCGGCGTCAAGACCGCCGAGCAGGCTCGGGTCATCGGCGCCAATGCCGACGGCGTCGTCGTCGGCACCGCCATCGTCAATGCGGTGGCCAACGTGCTGGGGCCGAAGGGCGAAAAGACCGCCGACCCGGCCGAAGCCGTCGCCACGCTGGTCAGCGGCCTTGCGCAAGGTGTGCGCTCGGCTCGCCTTGCTGCTGCCGAATAGTTTTCCTACGTCTTTAGCCAACTCTTCGTCAGGACAGGAGCCGAAGCGATGAACTGGATCACCAATTACGTTCGCCCGAAGATCAATTCGATGCTCGGCCGGCGCACCGACATGCCCGAGAATCTCTGGATCAAGGATCCGGAGACCGGCGAGATGGTGTTCCACAAGGATCTGGAATCCAACCAGTTCGTCATTCCGTCCTCCGGCCATCACATGAAGATCTCGGCCAAGGAGCGGCTGAGATTCTTCTTCGACGACGGCAAATACGAGACCCTGGACAACCCCAAGGTCATGCAGGATCCGCTGAAATTCCGCGACGAGAAGCGCTATGTCGACCGGTTGAAAGACGCCAAGGCCAAGACCGGCCTGGAGGATGCGATCATCAATGCCTTGGGGACCGTCGAAGGCCTGCCGGTGGTTGTGACGGTGCAGGACTTCGCCTTCATGGGCGGCTCGCTCGGCATGGCCGCCGGCGACGCCATCGTGCATGGCTTTGAGGCGGCCCTGCAGCGCAAGCGGCCGCTGATCCTGTTCGCCGCCTCCGGCGGCGCCCGCATGCAGGAAGGCATTTTGTCCCTCATGCAATTGCCGAGGACCACGGTCGGTGTCGATCGGCTGAAGGAAGCCGGCCTTCCCTACATCGTCGTTTTGACCAACCCGACAACCGGCGGCGTCACTGCCTCCTACGCCATGCTGGGCGACGTGCACATTGCCGAGCCCGGCGCGCTGATCGGTTTTGCCGGACCGCGCGTCATCGAACAGACGATCCGCGAGAAACTGCCGGACGGCTTCCAGCGCTCCGAATATCTGATGGAGCACGGCATGGTCGACATGGTGGTGTCACGGCTGGAACTGCGCGAAACGATCGCGCGCCTGCTCAAGATGCTGCTCAAGCTGCCGGAGGAGCAAAAGCCGCTGGAGCCGGAAATCCTGCCGCCCGCAACAATTCCGACCGAGGCACGTCCGCAGGCCTGACGCGACATTCTTAGCCGCGAACCGCGATTGCGCGCGATCCGTCGCGCGCTTAGGATTCTCACATGACAACGCTTGCCGCCGACCGTGAAATCGAAGCCCTGATGGCGCTTCACCCGAAAGGCTTCGACCTTTCTCTCGACCGCATTTCGCGGCTCCTTGAGCGGCTTGATAATCCGCAGGACCGGCTGCCGCCGGTCATCCACATCGCCGGCACCAACGGCAAGGGTTCGTGCGCTGCCTTTTCGCGCGCCCTGCTCGAGGCAGCGGATTACCGCGTCCATGTCCACACCTCGCCGCATCTGGTCAACTGGCACGAGCGCTACCGGCTGGCCGCCGATGGCGGCGGCAGGCTGGTCGAGGACCGGGTTTTCGCCGATGCCATCGCGCGCGTCGCCAGGGCCAATGAAGGCGAGACAATCACCGTCTTCGAGATCCTCACAGCCGTCACCTTCCTCTTGTTTTCCGAACACCAGGCCGACGCCGCGATCATCGAAGTCGGGCTCGGCGGCCGCTTCGACGCGACCAATGTGGTCAAGGAGCCGGCCGTGTCGGTGATCATGCCGGTGTCGCTCGACCATGAGGCCTATCTTGGCGACCGTGTCGAACTGATCGCCGCCGAGAAGGCCGGCATCATCAAGCGCGGCTGCCCGGTGGTCATCGGTGCCCAGGAAAGCGAGACGGCGCTGCAGGTGCTGATCGAAACCGCCGAGCGGCTTGAGTGCCCCACTTTCGTCTACGGCCAGGATTTCCTCGCCTTCGAGGAAAATGGCCGCATGGTCTATCAGGACGAAGACGGCTTGATGGACCTGCCGCCGCCCCGGCTGCCCGGACGCCACCAGTTCGCCAATGCGGCGGCGGCGCTCGCCGCGGTCAAGGCGGCCGGTTTCGAGATCAGCCATCGCGCCGCCGAAAAGGCGATGATCAATGTCGCCTGGCCCGGCCGCATGCAGAAACTGGCGCAGGGCCGGCTGGCCGAACTGGCGCCGAAGGGCGCCGACATCTGGCTCGACGGCGGCCACAATCCGGGCGCCGGCGTGGTGATTGCCGAGGCGCTGGCCGAGCAGGAAGAAAAGAACCCGCGTCCGCTCTTCCTCATCTCAGGCATGATCAACACCAAGGACCAGAGCGGCTATTTCCGTGCCTTCAAAGGCCTCGCCCGCCATGTCTACACAGTGCCGGTGAGCCTCAGTGAGGCCGGCGTGCCGAACGACGAACTGGCGGTCCGGGCGACGGAAGCGGGACTGACGGCCGAGCCGGTGAGTTCCGTCGCCAGTGCGTTGATGCTGCTGCGCGACACCTGGGACGGCCCGGCGCCGCGCATCCTGATCGGTGGTTCATTGTACCTGGCCGGCGCGGTGCTGGCCGAGAACGGCACGCCGCCGACCTGAGGTCGGATTTGCGAGGAACCCGTCATGATCAAGGTCAGACAGCTCGCCCACGTCTGCATCTTCGCGCATGATCTGGACGCAACACGAAGCTTCTATCGCGACGTCCTTGGCCTGGATACGCAGTTCAATTTCCTGCGCGACGGCAAGATTTTCGGGTTCTACCTCAATTGCGGCGGGCGCAGCCATGTCGAGGTGTTCCAGAAGGACGGAGCTCGCTACAGCGACCTGAACCAGATCAACCATCTCTGCCTCGAAGTAGAAAACATCGATGCGGCGATCGCCCACATCCGCTCGAAAGGCGTTGACGTCACGACCAAGAAACACGCCTGCGACGACACCTTCCAGGCCTGGATTCGCGACCCCAACGACGTGAAGATCGAACTGTTCGAATATACCGAAAAAAGCGCGCAATTCGCCGGAGGCGATCGCATCGCCGACTGGTAACCGCGCCTGCCGGCCCTGACGGCTTACTTCAGCTCGATCTCGATAAAGGCGTATTCACCTTCATTGGCGTTGATGACGTCGTGTTCGACGCCTTCCTTGCGGAAATAGGGCGCGCCCTTCTTCATTTCGGCGAAGGATTCGCCGTCCTTGGTCAACAGCTTCACCTTGCCGTCCATCAGCGGCACGACGACATAGTCGTGGCCGTGTCGGTGCCAACCGGTGTTCTCCCCCGGCGCGAAGCGGTATTCGGTGACGATGACACGCTCATTGTCGATGAAGACGGTGGCCTTGGCGGATCCGGTCATGGGGTTCTCCTGTCTGCCTCAAGCAGATGACATGGAGTGGCCGGGCGCGAGGGCCAGAGCGTGGCAGCGCATGACCCAGAAAATCGAAATCGATTTTCTGAAAGGATCATGCGCAAATCAAACTGCTACAGCGTCCTTTGCGCGTCCAAGGACGCGCGGCACTGCAGATGACGCCAACAAAAAGCCCGGCGCGAGGCCGGGCTTGATGATCATGATTTTCAGATGGATCAGGCGAGGTTGCCATTGATCCAGTGCGACAGCGCGGTCTTCGGCGCGGCACCGACCTTCATGTCGGCCATTTCGCCGCCCTTGAAGATCATCAGCGTCGGGATCGAACGCACGCCGAACTGGGCGGCAAGCTCTGGATTCTCGTCGATGTTGAGCTTGGCGATCTTGACCTTGGCGCCGAGTTCGGTGGCGATGTCTTCGAGCGCCGGCGCAATCTGCTTGCAGGGGCCGCACCATTCCGCCCAGAAATCGACGACGACCGGTACGCTGGCATCAAGCACGTCGGTCTGGAAGTTGCTCTTGTCGACCTTGACGGTTGCCATATGGGAAAAATCCTTTCGAAAGTTTTTGTCCCACCAAATGTGGTGGTGATCGTGCCCTTCTTCAAGCAGGTGTTGTGTCACGCTCGCGTGAGTCGAGCAAGGGCGTCATCCATGGCACCGGCCGGCAGTTCGATCAGCCGTGGCGCCTCGGTGAACAGCAAGGCCGCCTGGACCGCGCGACCGGGATAAAGCGGCTGCAGCAGGGCGCGATAAAGAGCGAGCTGCAGGACGTAGGCCGGCGGAACCTCGGCCAGAGAGGCGGGCGCCGGCCGGTTGGTCTTGTAGTCGACGATCGAGACCGTGTCCGACGTCACCGCCAACCGGTCGATCTTGCCGGAAATCGAGCGCTTTTTGCCCTTGACCTCCAGGCTGCCCATGATCGCGACCTCGGCACGTGACGACGGTGCAAACAGCTGACCGAAGCCGGGATCCGCAAGGATGGATGTGACCGACGCCAGGGCCTTTTCACGCTCTGACGCAGGCCAGCCCGCGCCCGTTCGCAAGAGATAGCGCTCCGCCGCGCCCGCGCGTTCGGGCTCGGCAATGCCAGGCAACATCTGCAGCAGTTTGTGCAGGGCAAGTCCACGCAGCACCGCAAAGCCCGGCTCGGCATCGGCGTCCAGCACCGGCGACGCCTTGTCGACCACGGCTTCCTTGCCTTCGTCGATCAGCGCCGAGGCGCCGGATGGCGACAGCGGACGCGGCAAATCCTCGAAAGGCGGCAGGGGCCGGAACAGGCCCACCGGCAATGGCCCGAAAGCATCGGCCTGCCGTACCTGCTCAGCGGAGCTTGGCGCGACGGGCGGCAGCTTGGTCACGTGGAAGCGATGCACCGGCTCACCGCCGGCGGGATGCGGACGCTGCTCGCTTTCAGGAGCGCCGATCAGCGCACGGCTGACGATCGAGTGCCAGGTGCCGGCGTTCGGCGCCCGCTTGCCGTGATAGCCGCAGACAATCAGCCGGTCCTCGGCACGGGTCATGCCGACATAGAGCAGCCGGCGGTATTCGTCGTCGGCGAGTTCTCGGGCCCGCGCTGCTGCTGCTTTCGAAAAGCCATTGGCAACGTCGCTGGCCGAGCGCCAAAGATAGCCCTTGCCGTCCCAGTTTGCGCCGGAGCCATCGAAGGGCATCAAGCGTGGCAGATGCTGGTCGCTGAACGGGGCGGAACCGCCATCGACCAGGAACACGACCGGCGCTTCCAGGCCCTTGGCGGCGTGCACAGTCATGACCCGGACCTCGTCGCGGGTCTGGTCCATCTCGCGCTTGATCTCGGGACCGGCATTTTCCAGCGTCGATAGGAAGGCTTCCAACCCCGGCAGGCCGGTTCGCTCCTCGGCAAGGCAGAAACTCAGGAACTCGTCGAGGATGTCGCCAGCCTCAGGCCCGAGCCGCGCGATCATCTTCCGGCGCACGCCATCGCGCGCCAGCAGGGCGGCATAGAACTCGAACACTGGCTTGAAGGCAGCTTCGTTTGTCCAGGTGTCAAGCTGAACGACGACCGCCGCCAGGCGCTCGCTTTCGTCGGCATGGGCGCGCAGCGATGCGACCAGCGACAGGCCCGGCGGCCTCTCCGCCGCGAGCTCGAAAAGCATCTCTTCAGGCAGATCGAAGATCGGGCTGCGCAGCACGGCGGCGAGCGACAGATCGTCCTGCGGCTGGATGAGGAGATGACCGAGCGCGATCAGGTCCTTGACCGCGATATGGCCTGGCAGGCTCAACCGGTCGGCGCCGGCAACCGGAATGTCGCGGCGTTTGAGCGCCCGGGTCAGCGCATGGACGAAGCGATCGCGCTTGCGCACCAGCACCAGCACGTCGCCCGGCCGCAACCGCTTGCCGCGGCCTTCGATGATCTCGCCGGTGCCGATCCAGCCGGCAATGGTGGCGGCGACATTCTCGGCAACGCGCACCGCCGGCGCATGCGCATGGTCGATGGCTTGCGTCCAGTCGTCGGGCTCATCGACGACATCGGCGCCGACCGACGGCCACACCTCGACATAGCCTGGCGCATCGGTGCGGATCGCCTGGTGGCGCAGCGGATCGGGATCATGGCTGATGCCGCGCCGCACGCTTGCGTCGGCAAAGACGCGGTCGACCGCGGTCAGAACGTCGTCGGTCGAGCGGAACGACCAGGTCAGCTTGAGGTCGGCAAAGGACGCCTCTGCGTCACGCACTCGTCCCGCAAACAACAGCCGGCTGTCGGCGAAGGAGTCCGGAGCGGCACCCTGGAACGAATAGATCGACTGCTTCTCGTCACCAACGGCGAAGACCGTGCGATGGACCCTGTCGCGGGCGCCGAAGCCGGCAAAGAATTCTTCCGCCAGGCGCTTCACCACTTCCCATTGATCCGGGCTGGTGTCCTGCGCCTCGTCGAGCAGGATATGATCGATGCCCTGGTCGAGCTTGTATTGCACCCAGGGGCCGGCGTCAGGCCGCGCCAGCAGGTTGACGGTGCGGGTGATCAGATCGTTGAAGTCGAGAAAGCCGCGGCTGCGCTTCAGCACCTCGTAGCGGGCGATCAGCCAGTCGGCGATGGTCAGCGCGGCGCGTGTGCCTTCCAGCATCCTGAACAGGGCCAACCGGTCGACTGTTTCGATGATGGCTTTGGTCGCCGAGAGATAACGATCCGCCAGATCCGGCAGCCTGTCGACCAGAGCCTTCTTGAAGGCCTTTGCCGGGTCGTAGGCATCGCCATCGGTCTTGAGGAGTGCTCGCGCAAGCAGTTGCAGGCGGCGAATGGGATCGCCCTCGGCGAAGGCCTGGCGCGCATAGGGCAGGATGTTGTTCAGCACCGATCTGGCATCAGTGGCTTCAGCGGCCTGAGCGAAGCCGGCAAAATAGTCCGGCAGAAAACCCGGCAACGGCCATACCGAAGCCGCTATGCCTTCGGCGGTCTGGCCGGGGTGGAAATGAAATTCATCGAACAAAGCCTGGAAGCGCATGCCGTCGCGTCCAACAGCGTCGATGAAATGGCGCAAGCCGTCGCGCTTGCGCACGATCTCGCCCAGCAAGGCGTCGAGCCCGGCTTCGCCGCCACGGTCGAGAATGGTGGCAAAGGCCTCGGTCAGATCCGCGTCGCCGGCGGCTGTGCCGGAGATCATGTCGCGGCGCGCTGCGGCAAACAGCGATGCCTCCATCTGGCCGTCGAGCATCTCGAAATGGGCCGGGATGTTGGCTTCCAGCGGGAACTGGTGCAGCACCGATTCGCAGAAGGCATGGATGGTCTGGATCTTCAGCCCGCCGGGTGTTTCCAGCGCCTCGGCGAACAGGCGCCGCGCCCGGCGCATGGTCTCGAGATCGGGCCGGCGGCCTTCCAGCGCCTCGACCTTTGCCGCAAGGTCCGCGTCACCGAGCGTCGTCCATTCCGACAGTGTCGAGAACACCCGGTTGGACATGTTGGCTGCAGCGGCGCGCGTATAGGTCAGACATAGTATCTTCGACGGGTCAGTACCGCGCAGCAGCAGCCGGATGACGCGCTGGGCCAGCACATGGGTCTTGCCGGAGCCGGCATTCGCCGACACCCAGGCGGAATTGCCAGGATCGGCGGCGCGGGCCTGGCTGGTCGCGGTGTCGCTGGGGATGGGATAGGCCTTCTTCATGCCTCCCCTCCCTCGTCACCGGCATCGCCGCCTGCCGACCATTCAAGCACGCGGGCAAGATGGTCGTAGTCGCCATCGGTCTCGCCTTCGCGAAACGGCAACGCGCGCGAGAGGTATCCGGTCGCCGGGTCGGCATAGTGGATCAGGAGCTTTTCCAGCCGCGCCCAGGCTTCTTCGGCAAGATCGGTCGCGGTTCGGGGCTGGCGGTTGTGTTCGAGGATGGATTCCTCGAACACCTCGCCATTCGGCTTCAGCCTGATGAAGGCCAGTTGCGAAGGCTCGCGCGCGCCCAAATCCTTGAAGGCGCCACGCCTGAGCAGCGCGCCCTCCAGCGCCAGCTGCGGCGCCAGCAGCGTGTGCGCCTGCGCCTTGGACGGCGAGGAGCCGGTCTTGTAGTCCAATATGTCGGCCATGCCGCCGGCCAGAAGATCGACGCGGTCGGCGTAGCCGGACAGCGTCACGCCTGACTGACCGACGACGGTCTTTCCGGCGCGCTCCTCGGCGTGCCGCCGGATCACCGCGTCGGCGCGCGTGCGCTCCCACTCGATGATGTTGGCGGCGAGTTTCTCGAAGCGCGGCCACCACACCGCCTCGACATCAGCCGGAAGTGCGGCTTCGGCAAAACAGGCGCGGCCGGCGGCGATGAGGCCGGCGAGTGCATCGAGCGCGCGCGGATCGGCGACGCGCGCCGAGAACAGGTGCAGGATGGCGTGAAACAGCGTGCCGCGCTCGGCCGCACCGGGGTCGCGAATGACCGGATCGAGCGGCATCAGGCCAAGGATCCGTCTTGCATAGACGGCGTAGGGGTCACGGCGCAGGGTCTCGATCTCGGTGACCGAGAAATGGCCTGGGCGCACCGACAGTGGCGGTTTCGGCTGCGGCCGCGGCGCGAAATCCTGTCTCGGGCCGGCATCGAGCGAGCGTGCCCAGGCGAGCAATTCGTCGCCACGCCGGCGCAGCGCCGCCGCCTGGTCGTTGCCGATGAAGGTGAGCAGCCGCTGCAGCCAGCGTGACGGCACGGCGGGGGCGTCGCCGGCGCGTGCCGAGCGGGCCAGCACCACCTTTTTGGCGCCCATGGCCATCTGGAAATCATGCGCGGCAAGGCCGATGCGCCGTTCGGGCGGTTCGAGGTCGATGCCGGTCTTCATCAGCCGCGACATGAAGCGGTCGCTCTCCGGCTTGCGCGGCCACACGCCCTCGTTGAGCCCGCCGATAACCAGCGTATCGACCGTCTGCAACCGCGCTTCCAACGCGCCCCAGATGGCGATGTTCCTGTCGGTGCCTTGCGCCGGCTTGACCGTTTCGGCCGCGATCAGCGCCGCCATCACGTCGGGCCACTCATTGCCCGCGAACGACAAGGGCGCCGAAGCCGCGACCAGCCCGCGCAGCAGTTCGGCAAGCTTTTCACCGGCGTCACCGGCATAGAGTTCGCCAAGGCCGCCATCGGCGGTACGGCCGAGATTTTCGAGTGTGCTGACGCTGGCCCTGACCAGCGCGGCAAGGTCGGCGTCCGCCTGGCCACGGAAAGCTGCGAGCGGCGCCAGCGCTTGTTTGAGACGTTCGAGCGAACTCCGCGCGTTTTCGATGGAGCGCACGGTCAGCCGGGAAAACCAGAAGGGCGGCCGGCTGCCGCTGTCGAGGCTTGTGAGGCGGGCCTCGAACAGTTCCGGCAGCGAAACGATGTCGGGGCGGCCTGTGCCACCGCGCAGCGCCACCAGTTCGACCAGTTCCGCCGCGTGGCGCACATCAGCCCGTTGGCGGCCCAGGCCAAGCAGCGGATGCTTGAGCAGCGACAACAGGCCAACCGGATCGCCTGGCCGGAACAGCGCCTCAAGCGCCAGCCTGAGCAGGCTGGCCGCCGGGGTGTTGGCGAGCGGCGTGCCACCGGAATCG
>NZ_RZRQ01000540.1:0-2581 GCF_003997785.1 Mesorhizobium sp. M7D.F.Ca.US.004.01.2.1
CGCCTTCGACACCGCCTATGCCGACTACCGCGCCGGCAGCGCGATCGTGATCTGGGAGAGCGACCGCAAGGCGGTGACGGCGACAATCGACGAGATCGACGGCGACGGCGTGACGCTGACGGCGCCGATCGGCGTCGACTTCACCAACCCGACCGTCGCGCCGGCGCGCCAGGCGCTGCTGCCGGACGGCATCCAGACAAACCGGGAGCGCGGTCTCACGGCCGACATCGCGACCCGTTTTCAGGTGCTCGACAATGTCGACCTGTCCGGCGCCGAGATCTACGACCAGTTTCTGGCGCTCGACGTGCTAACCGATCCCCCCGCCAAGGTCGCCGCGCTGGCCGAAAGCATCGTGCGGGCAACGGAATACCGCGACAACGGTTTTGGCCCGATCGTGGCCGAGACCCAGAAGGCTTATGCCGATTTCGGGCAGACGCTTGGTTTTCGCGACGAGGGCAAGGCGGGGCTCTGGCGGCGCCGGCAATGGCTGCACAACCGGTGGGGCCAGCAAAAGGCATTCTGGCTGCCGTCATTCTCCAACGACCTGGTGCTGCAGGCCGGCTTCGGCTCGGGGGCCGTCACGCTCAGCGTCGCCAGCATCGCCCCGGCCAACTTCTATTTCGGGCGCAGCGTGATGATCGAGATGAAGAGTGGCGCGCGTTTCTTCCGCACCATCAACTCGGCCGTCAGCGCCGGCGCCAACGACACGCTGACCATAGCCTCGGCGCTGGGTACCGCCGTGACACCGGCCGATGTCAGACTGTTCTGCCTGCTGGCCAAGGTCAGGCTGGCCACCGACGCGGTGACGATCAACTACCGCGCCACATCGAGCACCTTCCGCCCGAATGACACGGACCTGTCGACCTGCACCATACCGGTCACCGAGGTGCCGGCATGACCGGATACGACGACAAGGAAGCCTCGATCGACGATGGCCGGCCGTACTTCCTTTATCTGTTCGACAATGGCGTCACGCGGACCAGGCTGACTTCGAACGCCGTCGAGCTCGACCGGGAAGTCGATCCGCTGATCGGCTTGGAACCGTGGACGGCATCGCCGGTCTCGCATGGCGATCTGGAGCAGGCCAGCAACATCGAGAAGAACGCCACCGACCTGACCTTTCCGTTGTCCGACACCTATGCGCGCACGCTGCTGCTGCCGGTCACAGCAATCACCGTGGTCACCATCTGGAAAGGTCATCACACCGACCTGAGCCACACGCTGAAGGTGCAATGGAAGGGCCGCGTCGTTTCGCCGAAGTCCGGCAAGCTGAGCATCACGGTACCGGTCGAGAGCATCTTCACCTCGATGCGCCGGACGGGCTGCCGGGCGCCCTACCAGCGGCCATGCCGGCATGTTCTCTATTTCCCCGGCTGCACGCTCAACTTCGACGACTGGAAGATCCCGGCGACGGTGACTGATATCAGCGGCCTGGAGCTTACCGTCGCCGAGGCGGCGTTGCGGCCGGATGGTGACTACAAGGCCGGGCTGGTCTTCTTCAATGGCCTTTATGCCTGGGTTGAAAGCCATGTCGGCGACAAGCTCACCCTGGTCGGTGCCCTCCAGGAAGGCCTGGCAGACACGGTCGACGACGACGGCTCGGCCGAGGTCGAGATCGCGCCTGGCTGCGATCTCTCCAAAGGGCTGGGGGGCTGCAAGAAGTTCGGTAACAACATAAATCACGGCGGGTTCGAAATGCCCGATGTCAATCCCTTCACGAACAGCATCGTCTAGGGAGCCCGGCGCGTGATCTTCTGGAACATCGTCTTCGCCATCGTCTCATTCGCGATCGAACTCGTGATGACGCCGAAGCCGCAGAACGCCAAGCCGAAATCGCTGGAGGATTTCCAGGTACCGACGGCGACCGAGGGCCGCAAGATCCCGGTGGTGTTCGGGACGGTCGACATGGAAGACCCGAACGTCACCTGGTACGGCGACCTCGCGCGCAATGCAATCAAGGGCGCGCGGCGCTACATGCTGTTCGGTCCCAGGCAGATCCTCGGCTACAAATACTCGATCGGCATGCAGATGGGTCTTTGCCACGGCCCGGCCGACGCGATGTTCGAGATCCGCGCCGGCGGCAAGATGGCCTTCCAGGGCGTTTCGCCCGGCGGTCGCATCACCATCAACAAGCCGGATCTGTTCGGTGGCGACCAGAGCGAAGGCGGCATCGTTGGCGACGTCGACCTTGAGATGGGCGCGCCCGACCAGTTGCAGAACGACTATCTCGTGGGCGTGCTGGGCGAGGACGTTTCCGCCTATCGTGGTGTCTTCACCGTGGTGCTGCGCCGGGTCTATCTCGGCACCTCCGCCTATATCAAAGCGTGGGCGTTCCGCCTGCAGCGGATACTGCTTCGGTCGGATGGCTCGCCGCAATGGTATGCCGAGAAAGCCGCCATCCAGAGCGAAATCCTCGACTTCACGAAAGGTGATCCAGGGCTCGACCTCGGCACGCAAAATGGCAGCGGTGACGGGGGTTGGGATACGAGTGGTGACTATGTCACCTGGTCGAACCTGGACACGATCAGGATCTGGACGCTGCCCACGGGCACACTCAGAACGATCCCGATAAGCCAAGGCG
>NZ_RZRQ01000541.1:0-2542 GCF_003997785.1 Mesorhizobium sp. M7D.F.Ca.US.004.01.2.1
CTCCGAAAGTGTGGCCAGGCGCGCGTGGATTTCCGCGGATTGCGGATGCGTTGCGCCTACCTGATCGCGGTTGTCCAACGCCGAGCGGATCGCATCGATCAAAACCTGGTCGTCGAACGGTTTTTCAATGAAGTCGGAAGCCCCTTCCTTCATCGCCTGAACGGCCAGCGCCACATCGGCGTGCCCCGTCATGACGATCACCGGAAGTGTATGGGAGCGCATTCTGAGTTGGCGCAGGAACTCGATGCCGTCAATGCCAGGCATACGCACGTCGGTCACGATGCAACCGTCGATCTGGCCTGTCGCCGTGGACAGAAAGGCGGTGGCCGATTCGTGCAGGCGCACGGCGAAGTCGGCCGTTCCCAGAAGAAAGCCAAGCGATTTGCGGACGTCCACATCGTCGTCGACCACATGCACGACATCGTTACCGGCCATTGGCAACCTCTTCCCTTTCAACGATGCGCAAGGTGAAGCGGAAAGCCGTCCCTCCGCCGGGAACGGCTTCTGCCCAGATGTGGCCGCCATGCGACTCGACGATGGTACGACAAATGGAAAGACCGACACCCATACCCTGCTTCTTGGTGGTGACAAAGGGTTGGAAAAGCTGGGCCGAGACTTCCGGCGCAATCCCTGTACCCGTATCGATTACGCTTACCTCGGCCATCCCGTCATTCCGGGCTACGGTCATGACGTGCAATTCGCGACGCGGTACACCTTGCATGGCCTCCACCGCGTTGCGCATCAAATTCAGCAGAACCTGCTGAATCTGGATGCGGTCAGTCAGGACCAGTTCGGCGGCGGGATCAAGCTTGTAGCTGACGCGCATATCGATTTCCCGTGCACCGACCAAAGCAAGTGAGGAGGCTTCCTCGATCAGCACCGGCAGATGCTCGACCTGACGCTCGCTCTCGCCTCTCGCGACGAAATCCCTGAGGTGTCGGATGACATCTCCGGCGCGCAAAGCCTGCTCGGCGGCCTTTTCGACGGCCTCACGCAGCATCGGCGCGTGCTCATCAGAGCTCTTCTCGAGCAGTCGGCGGCTGCCCTTGAGGTAGTTCGTGATGGCGGTGAGCGGCTGGTTGATCTCATGTGCAAGCGTCGAAGCCATTTCGCCGAGCGCGGTGAATCGTGCCATGTGGAGCAGTTCCAGCTGCTGTTCCTGGATTCGCGCTTCCGCCCTGTGGCGCTCGGTCAGGTCGCGGCAGAAGCCGGTAAAGAAGCGCCCGGTTCCAGGATTCATCTCGCCGACGGAAAGCTCCATCGGGAAAGTCGTGCCATCCTTGCGTGCCCCGGTCACAGTGCGGCCGAGCCCGATGATCCGGCGCTCTCCCGTCGTCAGGTAGCGAAGCAGATAGGCGTCATGCTCGTCGCGGTAGGGCGAGGGCATCAGCATTTTCACGTTTTGACCGATGACTTCGCCTGACTGGTAGCCGAACAGCGCTTCGGCAGCGGTGCTAAAGGATTGAATCCCACCTTGCTCGTCGATGACGACCATCGCGTCCGGCACTGTTGCCAGGATCGACCGCAAATGGTCCTCACGCAGCCGAAGTGCTGCGTTCGCAAAGGAGAGTTCGCTGACATCAGTACCTTCAATGAAGATCGCGGTGATACGGCCATCGTCAGCCTTGACTGGCTGATAGACAAAATCAAGGATGCGCTCTTCGACTGGGCCGTCAGCTGTGTTGCGAAGGCCAACCTTCACCCCGTGGCCGATGTAGGGCTCGCCGGTCGTGTACACATGGTCCAGATGTTCGAAAAACTCATTCCCTTCGAGCTCGGGAAAGGCGTCCCGCACTGACTTTCCAATCACTTGCCTGTGGCCAGTCAATCGCTGGTAGGCGGCATTGGTCAGCTCGAAAATGTGACCTGGCTCGCGCAGCAGCGCTATAAAGCCGGGAGCCTGATCGAACATTTGAGACAACAGTGATTTCAGTGTCGTCCCGCCGGGTGACAAACTGAGCGCTTCGTCTTTGATCACCTAAAGTTCCTGGGTTCGAGACGGTGCTACCGGGGCTAACTATCACTTCTCTCCATACACGCAAAACGGATCGAGGCCGACGTTTTCGCATGCGGATGCAATTGGCTGGTTCCTTGACGTGCATCAAAGCCTCGGGCGCTGGCGAATGCAATTCATCGCGTATTCGACGGTTCCAGTGAAAGGCGCCTGCAATGTCCTACAAGTCGATTATCGTGAACCTCGCGGTAGATGCACCTCCGGCGGCCATGGTGAGATTGGGGATCGAGCTCGCGGAACGGTTTGGCGCCCGTCTCATCGGTCTGGCGGCAGCGGATGTCCCGCCACTGGTCGCGACAGGCGACGGCATGGTTTACGAAGGCGAGATCATGCAGATCCAGCGCACGGAAATCGAAAAGCGGCTTGCCGAACTGCGTGCCGAATTCGAGCGATTGGTTCCGGCTTCGATCTTCAGCGAATGGGGGCAAGCCGTTTGCAGCCCAACTCGCTTCCTGAGCGTTTCGGCCCGAGCGGCCGACCTCATCGTTACCGGTGAGGCAGGAGACAATGTGTTTCGCGCCGTCGATA
>NZ_RZRQ01000542.1:0-2534 GCF_003997785.1 Mesorhizobium sp. M7D.F.Ca.US.004.01.2.1
GCCCAGGAGGTCGCATCATGAGGGATTTTTCCTATCTGCGCGCCAATTCACTTGATGCCGCACGCCAGGCAGCCGCCCTGCCCGGCGCCATGCTGCTCGCAGGCGGCACCACGCTGATCGACCTCGCCAAATGCGGCGTCGCCGAGCCCGAGACGCTGGTCGACATCACCCATCTCAAGGGGCTGAACGGCATCGAGGTGAGCGAGCGCAGCGCCATCATCGGCGCGCTGGCCAAGATGGGCCATGTCGCCGATCATGCCGACATCAAGAGCCGCTTCCCCGCCGTCTCAGAAGCCCTGTGGCAGGCGGCCTCGGCGCAGATCCGCAACATGGCGACCATCGGCGGCAATCTGATGCAGCGCACGCGTTGCCCCTATTTCCGCGACCCGGCGAATTTCCCTGCCTGCAACAAGCGGGAACCCGGCAGCGGCTGTTCGGCGATCGGCGGCGTCACAAAGGGACACGCCGTGCTCGGCACCAGCGACGCCTGCATCGCCATGTATCCCGGCGATCTCGCAGTGGCCTTGGTCGCTTTCGATGCGGTCGTGCATCTGGGCCAGAGCCAGGTTCCGGTCGACGACTTTTTCCTGCTGCCCGGCACCACGCCGGACAGGGAACACGCGATCGAACCGGGCGAGATGATCACCGCGATCGAGATCCCCGGCTCGGCCTCTGCCCGGCGTTCGACTTACCTCAAGATCCGCGACCGGCAATCCTATGAGTTTGCCGCGGCAAGTGCTGCTGTCGGCATCGAGTTCGAGGCCGATGGGCGCACCATCCGTGATTTGCGTGTGGCGCTCGGCGGCGTCGCGACCAAGCCTTGGCGTGCGCGGGCCGTGGAGGACGCGCTGAAGGGCAAGGTGCTGGAGCCGGACGCTGTCCGCGCCGCCAGCCTGCTCGCCGTCGAAGGCGCCACCGACCATGGCGCCAACCACTACAAGATCGAACTGGCGCCGCGCGTTGTCGCGCGGGCTATTCTCAAGATGGGAGAAACGGCATGACGGTTCACAACATCAGACATGGTGACGCATCCGACGGTGCGGAAGCCGTCGGCGGCCGGCTGTCGCGCGTCGACGGCCCGGCCAAGATCACCGGTGCGGCGAAATACGCCGTCGAGCAGCAGCTCGAAAGCCTCGCCTACGCCGTGCTGGTCGAAAGCACGATTGCATCCGGCAAGGTGCGCGCGATCGACACGAACGCGGCCGAGGCAGCGCCCGGCGTGCTGCAAGTGCTGACGCCCGACACCATCATCAGCCTCAGGACAGCGGCGGACTGGTTCGGCACGCCGCCGCCCGATAAGCCCTATTGCCCGCTCGCGCGCGACATCACTTTTTCGGGCCAGCATGTCGCGGCGATCGTGGCGGAAACCTTCGAGCAGGCGGTCGCGGCGGCAGCACTGGTCAAGATCAGCTATGACGAGACGCCTTCGATCGTCGACCTCAGCGACGCCAAGGCCGGCGACGGCATTCCGATCGACGCCATGACCAAGGAATGGGGTGACGCGCAAGGTGCATTCGCCTCGGCCGCGGTGCGGATTTGTGCTGCCTACAACACGCCGCGCGAATACCAGGCGCCGATGGAGCCGCACGGCCTGATCGCCCGCTGGGAGGGTGACCAGCTCACCGTGTGGGAGCCGAGCCAGTGGCTGGACGGTATGGCCCGCACCTATGCCGAATGGTTCGGCGTGCCGTTCGAGAACGTACGGCTGGTCTCGCCCTATATTGGTGGCGGCTTCGGCTCCAAGGCGTTAGCGCTCAGCCATGGCGCTGTGGCGGCATGTGCCGCCAAGATGCTCGGCCGGCCGGTGCGGCTGGTGATGACGCGGCCGCAGACCTTCACCGGTTACGGCGGCCGCGCCGCGACGCGCCAGACAGTGACCATCGGCGCCGACCGGCAAGGAAAAATCCAGTCGATCGTGCATCGTGGCGTCAACGAGACATCGATGGACGGCATGTGGGTCGAGCCGCTGGGGTCGGTCACCTCGATCATGTATGCGACACCGAATTTCTCCTCCAGGCAGAATGTCGTGCGCGTCAATTCGGTGGTGCCTGGCGCCATGCGCGCGCCGGGCGAAAACCCCTCGGCCTTCGGCATCGAAAGCGCCATCGACGAGCTCGCTTACGAGGTCGGCATCGATCCGCTGGAGATCCGGCTGAGAAACTATGCCGAACAGGACCCGCATGCCAAAAAAGCCTGGTCGACCAGACAGTTGCGCGAGGCTTTTGCCACCGGCGCCGAGCGCTTCGGCTGGGCCAGGCGCACGCCCGAACCGCGCTCGATGCGCGACGGCAACCAGCTGATCGGCTGGGGCGTCGCCGCCGGCACCTATCCGGTGCGGCGCGCCTATGGCGAGGCGATCGTGCGCATCCTGGCCGACGGCTCCGTCGAGGTCGAAAGCTCGTCGATCGACATGGGTCAGGGCACCTACACCATCCTGGCGCAGACCGCCGCCGAAACGGTCGGCGTGCGAGCTGACGACGTGGTGGTGAGGCTCGGCGACTCGCGCTTTCCCCGTGCCGGCGTCACCGGCGGTT
>NZ_RZRQ01000543.1:0-2533 GCF_003997785.1 Mesorhizobium sp. M7D.F.Ca.US.004.01.2.1
CGACAGAAGACATGGTCGATGTCGAGCGCGGCGCCGTAACTGGCGAAATCGAGGATGTGGATGCCGACATCGCCGAGCACGCCATTCGAGCCGTGGCCGCGCGACAGCCGCCACAGCCATTTCGGATCGGTGCGCCAGTCGCCCCAGAATTTCGACACCAGCCAGCTTTGCAGATAGGACGCTTCGACATGCCTGACCGTGCCGATTTCGCCCGCCTGCACCATCTGGCGGGCCTTTTGCAGTGCGGCGACATTGCGATAGGTCAGGTTCACCATGTTGACGATGCCGGCGGCCTCAGCGGCGTCAGCCATCTCGGTGGCCTTGCCAAAATTTTCGGCCAGCGGCTTCTCGCACAGCACCGGCTTGCCGGCGGCAATCAGCGCCATGGTGGTCGGGTGGTGGATGCGGTCCGGCGTGACATTGGCCACCGCATCGAAAGCGCCCCATTCCAGCGCCGCCTCCAGCGAGGTGAAGCGATTGGCGATCTTGAAGCTGTCGGCATATTCGCCGACGCGCGCCGGGTCGACATCGACGGCACCGACAATGTCGACGCCCTCGATGGCGCTGAAGCGCCGCGCATGTTCCTGCGCCATCCAGCCGGTGCCGAGTATCAAAAGCCGCATTTCTTGCTCCTTGAGCCGAGAGGTCAGAATCGACCTCTCGGCCGACGCCCTCAAATAGCGCGGATGATGCCCCCGTCGACACGAATGTTCTGGCCGGTGATGTAGCCGGCGCCTTCCGACGCCAGGAAGGCGATGGTCGCGGCGATCTCTTCCGAGGTGCCGTAGCGCTGCATCGGCACGCTGTCGCGGCGTTCTTCGGTGGCCGGCAGGCTGTCGATCCAGCCGGGCAGCACATTGTTCATGCGCACATTGTCGGCGGCATAGGTGTTGGCGAAGATCTTGGTGTAGGCGGCAAGGCCGGCGCGGAACACGGCGGACGTCGGGAACATCGGGCTCGGCTCGACCACCCAGGCCGTCGAGATGTTGATGATGGCGCCGCCCTTCTGCTTGACCATCTGCGGTGCCACGATGCGCACCGGCCGGATGACGTTGAGCAGGTAGACGTCCATGCCGGTGTGCCATTGCTCGTCGGTGATTTCCAGGATCGGGGCGCGCGGCCCATGGCCGCCGCTGTTGACCAGCACGTCGATGCGGCCATAGCGATCGAGCGTCAAATCGACCAGGCGCTGCAGATCGTCGTTCGACTGGTTCGAGCCGGTGACGCCGAGCCCGCCCAATTCCTCAGCCAGCGCCTCGCCCTTGCCCGAGGACGACAGGATGGCAACCTTGAAGCCGTCCGCCGCCAGCCGCTTCGCCGCCGCCGCACCCATGCCGCTGCCGCCGGCCACGACCACAGCTACTTTTTCTACACTCATTGGATTTTCCTCTCAGGGTTGGCAGGCACCGCAAGCGGTGTTTTCGGGAGTTGAGCGTTGATATAGCTGGTTTTCCCTGCCGGTTCGAACCAGAATGCCTGAAATCAACCTGTAGAAAAACTCCTGCATGCCCGAAGCCTTCCTCAGCCTGCCGCCGTTGAATGCGCTGCGCGCCTTCGAGGCCTCGGCGCGCCATCTCAACTTCCGCATCGCGGCCGAAGAGCTGAACGTCACGCAAGGGGCGGTCGCCCAGCACATTCGCGGGCTGGAGGCCGATCTCGGCACAAAGCTGTTCGAGCGGCTGCCGCGCGGGCTGGCGCTGACCGATGAGGGCCGCGCCTATGTCCCCAACATCCGCCGCGCCTTCGACCTGATCTCGGAGGCGACGCTGCTGCTTCGTCCCGAACCGGCGCGGCTGACGATCAGCGTGACGCCGACCTTCGCCACCAAATGGCTGATCCCCAGGCTGCAGGATTTTGTGACTTACAATCCGCTGGTCGACCTGCGCGTGCTGGCCAGCGAGAGCCTGTCGAGCTTCCAGGTCGACGGTGTCGACATCGCGGTGCGGCAAGGCCGGCCGCCCTTCGGCGCCGGCCTGATGGTCGACCTGTTGTTTCCCCAACAGATCATCGCCGTCTGCAGCTCGGCCCTGCTGCCACACGGCACGGCCGAGATCGCGGCCACCGAAATCCAGCATCACGTCCTGCTGCACGATGCGCACAATCTGTGGCCGGAATTCATGGAGAAGGCAGTCGGCCTGAAGATGACGACCGAGCTGAAACGCATGCGCTTCAACCAGACGGGCCTCGCCATCGACGCGGCCATCGCCGGCCAGGGCATAGCGCTGGCCAGCCGCTTTCTCGTCGCCGCCGACCTCGCCGCCGGCCGGCTGGTTCAGCCGGTCAGCGGTGAAATGCGCGGCACGCAGGATTTTTATGTCGTGATGCCGAGAAAGCAGCGCCATCCCGAGCCGACGCAGACCGTGCGGCAGTGGCTGCTCGATGCCGGAGAAAGGCCGCCGGTCTAGAGCAATTTCAGGAAAAGTGTGAAACGGTTTTCCGTCCGAAATTGCGTCAAAACAAAGGGTCTAGATCGGCAGCAAGGCGTCGGGCTTCACATTGGCGATCGAGGCGTAGGTGTGCGTTTCCCGCACCC
>NZ_RZRQ01000544.1:0-2531 GCF_003997785.1 Mesorhizobium sp. M7D.F.Ca.US.004.01.2.1
GCTCTATTCCGAGTTCAAGAAATTCTTCCCGGAAAACGCCGTCGAGTATTTCGTCTCCTATTACGACTATTACCAACCGGAAGCCTACGTTCCGCGCACCGACACCTTCATCGAGAAGGAATCCTCGATCAACGAGCAGATCGACCGCATGCGCCACTCGGCGACGCGTTCGCTGCTCGAGCGCGACGACGTCATCATCGTCGCCTCGGTGTCCTGCATCTACGGTATCGGCTCGGTCGAGACCTATACCGCGATGACCTTCCAGATGCAGATCGGCGACCGGCTCGACCAGCGCGCTCTGCTCGCCGATCTCGTCGCCCAGCAATACAAGCGCCAGGACATCAACTTCGTCCGCGGCTCGTTCCGCGTGCGCGGCGACACGATCGAGATCTTCCCGGCCCACTTGGAAGATCGCGCCTGGCGCATTTCGATGTTCGGCGACGAGATCGAGCAGATCACCGAGTTCGATCCGCTGACTGGCCAGAAGACTGGCGAGCTGAAAAGCGTCAAGATCTACGCCAATTCGCACTATGTGACGCCGCGCCCGACCCTCAACCAGGCGATCAAGTCGATCAAGGAAGAGCTCAAGCACCGGCTGGTCGAACTCGAACGGGCCGGCCGCCTGCTGGAGGCGCAGCGGCTGGAACAGCGCACCCGTTTCGACCTCGAAATGCTGGAGGCCACCGGCTCCTGCGCCGGCATCGAGAACTATTCGCGCTATCTGACCGGCCGCCAGCCGGGCGATCCGCCACCGACGCTGTTCGAATACATTCCCGACAATGCGCTGGTCTTCATCGACGAAAGCCATGTCACAGTGCCGCAGATCGGCGGCATGTATCGGGGCGATTTTCGCCGCAAGGCGACGCTGGCCGAATACGGCTTCCGTCTGCCGTCCTGCATGGACAACCGGCCGCTGCGCTTCGAGGAATGGGACGCCATGCGCCCACTCTCGGTCGCTGTCTCGGCGACGCCGGGCGGCTGGGAAATGGAACAGGCCGGCGGCGTCTTCGCCGAGCAGGTCATCCGCCCGACCGGGCTGATCGATCCGCCTGTCGAGGTGCGCCCGGCCAAGAGCCAGGTCGACGATGTCGTCGGCGAGATCCGCGACACCACCAAGGCCGGCTACCGCACGCTGGTCACGGTGTTGACCAAACGCATGGCCGAGGACCTGACCGAGTACCTGCACGAGCAAGGCATCCGCGTCCGCTACATGCACTCCGACATCGACACGCTGGAGCGCATCGAGATCCTACGCGATTTGCGCCTCGGCGCCTTCGACGTGCTGGTCGGCATCAACCTGCTGCGCGAAGGCCTCGACATTCCCGAATGCGGCTTCGTCGCCATTCTCGATGCCGACAAGGAAGGTTTTCTGCGCTCGGAAACCTCGCTGATCCAGACCATCGGCCGCGCCGCCCGCAACGTCGACGGCAAGGTCATCCTCTATGCCGACCAGGTCACCGGTTCGATGGAGCGGGCGATGGCCGAGACCAACCGCCGCCGCGAGAAGCAGGTGGAGTGGAACGAGGCCAACGGCATCACGCCGGAATCGGTCAAATCGCGCATCTCCGACATTCTGGATTCGGTCTACGAGAAGGACCATGTCCGCGCCGACATCTCGCAGTTCACCGACAACGCCGGCGCCATGATGGGCAACAATCTGAAAGCCCATCTCGACGCCATGGACAAGCAGATGCGCGACGCCGCCGCCAATCTCGATTTCGAGAAAGCTGCCCGCATTCGCGACGAGATCAAGCGGCTGCGCGAGATGGAACTGTCCATCTCCGAAGACCCGCTGGCCAAATATGCCGACATGGAAAGCCCGGTCTCGGGTCGCGAAAAGGGCAAGCACAACAAGGGCGTGGCCAAACATCGTACATCAGAGGAACAGGAGCGTTTCCGCAAGCTCGACGAGGCACGTGCCGCCGAAGAGGCAGCCCGGCCCAACCTCTTCCGCAAGCCTGTTCTCGACGAGATGGGCGCCGACGGCGCCGTGCCGGTCAAGAAGCCGCTGTTCGCCAAACCCTCGCTCGACGCCATGGGTCCGGGCACCGACATGCCGACGCCGGCAGGGGCGATGTCGCGCTCGCTGTTCAAGAAACAGTCGGCCGAAGAGGCGCACGGTTCCGACTTCGGCATTCCCGGCGACGCCCCCAAGCCGCTGTTCAAGAAGAACTCGCTGGACGAGATGACCGTGCGGCGAACCGAAAAACCGGTCGAAGGAAAAGTGCCAACCAAGCCCCAGTCAATCTCCCCCCAAGTGGGGGAGATGCCCGGCAGGGCAGAGGCGGGCGCGACGGAACGCGACGATTCCGCTAAGCCGGTTGTTCGTCAGCGCGCCGGCATCGGCTCCTACGAGGATCCGGGCGACGCCCGCCGCGAAAAGCGCAGGCCGGGCAAGACGGGCAGGCCGGGGAAGTAGGTTCAAATTATTCGAAACGCCGGCGGGACTGCGCCCCCCTCTCTGTCCTGCCGGACATCTCCCCCACGAGGGGGGGAGATTGGCAGCTTCACCGCATCGCTCCCTCCTGGAC
>NZ_RZRQ01000545.1:0-2523 GCF_003997785.1 Mesorhizobium sp. M7D.F.Ca.US.004.01.2.1
CGAACCCGGCTGGATCGGTGCGGCCGGTGCGGCTTCGGCTGGCGACCATCCACCCGGCGGCGTTGCCGGTTCCACCCCGGCTCCGGGCGCATTTGCAGGCGGCGCCCCGCTGTCGCCCGGCGCAGCGTCGGCCGGGGCGTTTGCCGGCGGCGCACCCAACAGACCTTGGGCGTCGGCACCGCTCAGACCCACCGCCAGCAGGCACATGGTCGACAGTGCCAGGAACAAGCGACGGGCCATCGCATCACTCCGGTGTCTGGCCGGCCATGCATTCCAGCGCGCTGAGCTTCCAGTCGCTGGTCTTGGAGGCGATGTCCGATATCTTCCATTTGCCGTCGATCTTCCTGAGCGACCAGACCATTTCACGTTTGGAATCGTCGCCTTCCGAAAACAGGCTGAAGGACGCTGTAACCTCTGCGTTGTCGCCATCCAGCTTCTCAGACAGTTTCAGCGTTTTCGAGACGGTCTTCTGATCGAAATCCTGGGCGTCGAGACCAGGATCGAAGTCGATGCAGGCAACCTGGTCCGGGTTCTTTTTCGTTGCCTGGTCGTTCAGGTCGAACAGTTTCGTCACCGGCTCGGTGAATCGATCCCGATATTGTTCGTCGGCCTCGAACTTGACCGCCGGAACATAGAAGAACTTCACGGCGTTGGACGCCGGTCCGGCGACGGCGGCCGCCGGCAAGACTATCGAAAGGGCGGCAGCGAGCACTGTCAGTCTCATGCAGAATCTCCGGCTTTTGATGGCTTGAGCCCATCAGTACCACGTATCCTGCATACCGGCTTTTTTGCGGCTCATGAAGTCCTGCAGCGCCAGCCCAAGGCGCGCCACCTGACGTTCTGGAAGTTCGCAAAAGCACTTCCGCGGTTAACTGCCGACGATACCAGCCAGCTACAATTGCCACAGACATCACGGATCCTCAGCCTCCGAAAGCCGTGACAGGCCCCTTGAGCCGGGAGCGCTCAGGTTTGACACCAAGCCCTGGCATCTGCGGGACGCGTATATGCCCGTTTTCGATAACGACGGGATTTACGGGGTCGATATGCCCTTCGATGTATTCCTGTGCGATCCAGGCGCCCTCGAAACGTCTCGGCTCGACGGTAGCTGCGAGATGCACGCATGCCGCGGCGATGACGTCCCCGCCCCAGGCATCGTCGCAGCTGTGCGGAAGAGATCGTATCGCACACAGGTCGCGGACCGTGACCATCTTGGTGAGGCCGCCAAGGCGGGTGACCTTCAATCCGAATCCGTCCGCGATACCTGAAGAAACTGCCCGTAGGACGGCATTCAAATCCTCGGCACTCTCATCGAGGTAGACCGGATGGGTAACGCGTCCCTTGAGGCTCGCAACTTCCTCCATGGTGTTGCAAGGTTGTTCGAACACAAACGGGATTGTCGGGCAAAGCCGGTCGATGTGCAGCGCCGCCGCGGCGGTGAGGCCACGATTGGCGTCGACGGCTATCCGGGCCGTGAAGCCAACCGCTTCCCATACCTTGTGCACGGTGGCGACGTCTTGCTCGAGATCCCGTCCGCCTATCTTGATCTGAAGCCGTGGGTAACCGGCCTTGACCTTGTCGACGGCAATGCGCGCCGTCTCGTCCGGTGCACCGACAATGGTCGAGTAGTAGGACGGCACACGATCGGTGAGCGCACCGCCCAGAAGTGTTGAAACCGGAACGCCCAGCCGCTGGCCGGCGAGGTCGAGGAGAGCTATATCCAGGGCCGCCTTGGCATAGTTGTGGCCGTTCAACCGCTCGTCCATTCTTTTCGCCAGGTGACGCATGGACGTAGTGTCCTCGCCGACGAGCCCAGGCGCTATTTCGGCAATTGCCGCTCTCGCACCCAGAGCATGTTGGGGCTGATAAACAGGGCCGACCGGGCAAGTCTCACCCCAGCCTGACAGCCCGTCCTCGGTGGTCACTTCAACGAGCGTGCTGTCCAGATCCTGCACGGTATCGCTGGCCATCCGGTAGGCACCGCCTTTGACAGGCAGATGCACCTGATAGACTTTGATCGACTCGATACGCATACGGACCTTAGCCCCCTTCGAGCCAAGCGATTCTGGCCATCTCGCCATTCCAGTGCATGACGGCGCTCTCGGTCACAAACTTGGGCCGACTGCCGTGCTCAAGCCCGCACATTGTGCTTGCGCTTCATGAAGTCCTTGGCGGTCTCGACCGCCACCGCCGCGTCGCGGCAATAGGCATCGGCGCCGACGGCCTTGCCGAATTCCTCGTTCAGCGGCGCGCCGCCGACCAGCACGACATAGTCGTCGCGGATGCCCTTTTCCTTCATCGTGTCGATGACGACCTTCATGTAGGGCATAGTCGTGGTCAAAAGCGCCGACATGCCGATGATGTCGGGCTGATGCTGCTCGATGGCATCGAGATACTTCTCGACCGCATTGTTGATGCCGAGGTCGATGACGTCGAAGCCGGCCCCCTCCATCATCATGCCGACGAGGTTCTTGCCGATGTCGTGGATGTCGCCCTTGACGGTGCCGATGACCATCTTGCCCTGCT
>NZ_RZRQ01000546.1:0-2489 GCF_003997785.1 Mesorhizobium sp. M7D.F.Ca.US.004.01.2.1
ATCGCTACCTCCGTCACGCCAATGGTCGTTAAGCAGGTCAAAAGCTTGTCGAGCGTTGGTCAGGTTTCGGATGTCACCGCTTATGCCGGTGGCAACAGATATTGGCTTGGAAAACCACGCATCATACATGGGGCGGCCCGCCTCGAATTGGCTGAACTCTCACAACGCGCCTCGTCAGGCGAAGTTTCATCGACAGCCATCACCCTTGCGTGAACCCCAGGTTTTTGAATAGCAGCGGTGCGTTGAGAGCGGTCGCGCAGGCAGCAAGTAGGCGCTGGTCTGGAAGAGCGGACCGAATGCGCTCATCTCTTGCAACTCTGATCGGGAAGGAGTTATCTGCGGAACACAACGCAGTTTGTTAGTCGATAGAAGCGCCGAGCAATGTCGGGGGCCAAATCGCTATCGAGGGTGATATCCCCGCGAATGACCGTCTGTTGTCTTGATGTAAAGGGCGCACACTGGCTGCCGCACTTACCGTTGGGTCCGGAACGTCCGCTGGCGCAGTTGGCCGCGCAGCGCTGAACTTCGGCCTTAGTCGCGATGCTTGCAATCGCGGATTGCGAACCGAGTGCATAGGAAAGGAGCCACCCATGTCCCAAGCACCGAACCAAGAAGACGCCACCAAAAGTCTATATGCAGTCCGGCTGCTCAGAATCATTCAAAGATAATCAAGTTCACGAGTAAGGCGGCTAAGGGTGAGCCTGCTGAGGGAGAAACCTCGGTGGAAATCTTCTGTGACAAAGGCCGATGGTATTGTCAGGTTTGTCGAGAGGTGAGAAGACCCGACCGATGGGTCCTTATACCAAACGCCAAGCCGAAGAGATCCAGGATGCGCGCAGGAAGTTGATCGCGAAAATGGGGTCCGCTAGGCTGATCTTCGAGGCGACACGGAAAGGTTAGGGCCCCAACTTTTCACACGTCGCTGCAAGCAAGCGCAAAGCCTAGCCGGACTTAATGATGATTGAAGACCTTTTTATCCGCAACAAAATGTGGTCAGACGAACGTAAAGCCGAAAGGGTTGATTATTTTCAACGTCTTTCGAACTTGCAAAATCCTGAATATCTCTGGATCGGCTGCTCTGATAGCCGCGTACCAGCCAATGTGATTGCCGGATTGGAACCCGGCGAGGTTTTTGTGCATCGCAACGTCGCCAACCTCATCCATCCCACCGATCTCAATATGCTCTCCGTCGTCGAATATGCGGTAAATCAGCTCGGCGTGCGGCACATCATCGTTTGCGGACACTATGGCTGCGGTGGCATCCGTGCCGCTGTGAGCGGCAAAGGTCTGGGCCTTATCGATCATTGGCTGCAGCCAATCAGAGATGTTGCCGAGGCCGAATTCGAATGCCGGGAGTGTGGTACTTGGAGCGATACGGATCTTGACCGGCTCTGCGAGCGCTCAGTCGCTTCCCAAGTGAAACGTCTGGCGCGCACGCCGATCCTGCATGCGGCATGGAGGTCAAACAAGAACGTATCGATCCATGGTTGGATATATGGATTGAAGGACGGTTTGCTCTATGACTTGAACTGTACCATAGCCAGCAACCAGGATATCTGATTTCGTTAAGCTAGGGCACGTACCCGTTCCTGGCCGCGATCTCAGCATGCAGACAGCACGAAATTTCAAAACCAGCGGCAACCTGAAACCTGGGTGGCGCCTCCCCAGATCTCCGTCATGACCCTCTCCTTGTTTGGCAGCGCGTAAGCGATGACGGAATCGCCGGCTTGAGCTGGGAAGGCTTGCCGAGGGAGGATCGCTGGTGCAGGCGCAGGAAAAGAACTGGGCGCCTCTGATCGTCCGCCGTCAACAATGTATAATCATGCAATCCTGCCCGAGCGGTACGACCCAGAAATCTCGGCCATCTACGCGCTCAATGACATCGACATCCGCCCGAAATGGTCTGGAAGCTGCTCGTCGATGCTGAGAACTGGTCGCGTTATTTTTGCCGAAGATTAGGTTAAAATCCTAAGCGGCGCGCGAGAACTGGCGCTCGGGCGATACAGCCGGGTGACGGTCGGCCTTCCGATGAGCCTGTCGTGACGGAATACGTGCCTGAACGCAGGCTCGCCTGGGCGACGACCGTGGACGGTGACGAGACAGGTTCGAGCGCCTCCCACGGCTGGGTGATTACGCCCACGGCCGACGGCTGTCATGTGCTGACCGAGGAGACGCAGCAGGGCCCCTGGTTCCTTGAGGAGCTCGGTCGTAAGCATCCCGGCGCGCTCTACCGCTACACCAGTTATGGGGTCGAAAGCCTCGCTGTCGCTGCGAGCGCAGATGGCAGGATAACACGCCTGTTCTGACGCCACGGCTAGCCGCCCAAATACAATCGGAGATGAATTACAGGAATATCAAACTCAAGGGTCGCAAGGCGATCGTTACGGGCTCGACGGCGGCCATCCGCTGCGTCACCGCGGAAGGCCTGGCGCGTGCCGGCGCCTCTGTCGTCATCAACGGTCGTGGAAGCCTCCGCGTCGGTGCAGCGT
>NZ_RZRQ01000547.1:0-2481 GCF_003997785.1 Mesorhizobium sp. M7D.F.Ca.US.004.01.2.1
AGATCGGCGTGATCTTCGGCAACCTCGCGCCCGCCCCGGGTGGCGAGGAAAACAAGAAGGTCATCCTCTGGAACAACCCCCAGTGAGGCATCGGTGGCCGGCCCCGGAAGGGGCCGGCTCCCCACCGCAAAAGGAGGTTGCAATGAGCCGCTACACCATCACTGTCACTGGCACCGTCATCGGACAGGGCCGCTCGGATCCAGACGCTGTCATCGGCTACGATCCACCACTTCGGACCTACTTCCTGCAGGCGTTCCCGCACGAAGAAACCGATGAGCCCGGTCTTTGGCTCGGCACCCACGATCGCGCGTTCGAAACGCTTGAGGATCTTCGCCATGTAGCCATCTCACACGGCTACGACTTCATGCCGCTGTCGCCCAAACTGGCCGCAAAGCTGGTCGACGACAAAGCGGCAGCCAGCGGGCGTCCGGTGCGAGACACCATCCTCTGCCAGGTGCTGAAACACCTCAACCAACCCAAGTAGGCAAGACGTCCCAGGGCCCGCGACGGAGTGTTCCGTCGCGGGCCCTTCTTTTGTGCGTCGCAAAAGAGCCCCGAACATCACCCGCTACAGCAAGAGACGGCGACTCCAAACCGCCGATTATTCCTTCGGCAGTTTATGCTTATGAATGCGGATATAGTCCTGGACAGCCTTTCGCAGCAGTTCGGTCATGCTGTGCCCGTTGCTGATCGCCAGCAACTTGAACTGCCGCTGCTCCGCAGCCGTCAGGTAGTAGCCGCAGCGGATCATCTCCTCCTCGCGAATCTCCTTCCCGGCGATGGGGTCCTTTTTCTGACCCTGCCGCAGCAGCTTGCGGAAATCGGGGCCGACTGCCGGTGACGGCTGTGTCGGTACCTGCACCTGTGGCGTAGCTTGCTCCTTGGTCCCTGACGTCTCGACCTTCGGTGTGATGAACATGCTCGGCAGCGCCGGCGGCTGCGTGGAAATCGCCTTCATCATGCGGGCTTTCTTGTCGTCACCGGGTTTCGGTGCGGTTTCTTCGCTCATGCCGCGTTCCTTGTGGCTTCGATGAAGGTTTGCAGAAGGTCGTCAAAGACCCCTTCACTCTCGGCAATCGCCTTCGCATCGGGCACATCGGGGCTGTAAAGGGTCTGCCCGGTCTGGAGGTCACGGTAGGCAACGCGATTGTGCAGAACGTGTTCTGCAATCGGCGTGCCGTTGGCCTGGATGATGGCGCGCAGTTCGGTCAGGGCTCGCGCCCTGCCATCGATGATGGTCTGCTTGGTCAGCACGAATATCGCAGGCAGTGGTCTCCCCCGGCTCTCGACCGCCAATGGGATGTAGTGGTCGGTGATCTGGATGGCGGCGGTCACATCGTCGAGGGCAAAATAGACCGGCACGACGACAATATCGGCCGCGAAGAGCCCGGCCATGAGGTTGTCATTTGTGGTGCCTTCCGTATCGATCAAGACGACGGAGCGCTCACCGTTGTGAGTGGCTGTCGCGCGAAGGATTTCCTGCGGGGTCATCGCGCTCACCATCTGGAGCCTGTCAGGACGATTGCCAGCTTCGCCCAGCATCTGGAACCAGCGGTTCATGTTCTGCCGCCGGTCGCCGTCGATGAGAGTGACCGAATAGCCTCTATGCAGCGCGACGGATGCGAGGGCACGCAGCATCGTCGATTTGCCAGTGCCGCCCTTTGGGATCGCAGCGGAGATGATCATGGGGGCCTCCTTCCGGCGTTGTCTCCTTGTTTCCATGTCAACATGGAAACAAGTCATCATGGACACATGAAACGAAATCACGGTCGCAACATGGTGACATTGTCGACGGGGAAGAATGGTTTGGCAACCCAGGCGCGCATCGATAAGGGCTGCTAAAGGGGGCAGTTTTTGCGCAGCTGCTATCTTCAGCAAAAAATGGGTTCGGTGGCCCGTCGACTGCGCTTTTTCCGATTACACTTTTCCGGCTGCCCATCAGGGGGCCCTTGTTTCCATGTTAACATGGAAACAAGTCGTCAACGCATCATAGACACGTCGCATCAAATCACGATGAGAACATTCCGCCCGCGCCGCTGCTGACACCGCGCTGGTGATGAGAAGACGCGCGCCCGTAATTTTTATCCCTGCTCGGATTCTTATTGGAGCAGGATAGCCTATTTTGTGATACACACAAAATAGGCGGCGCGGCCCTGTCGGGCCTTAGCGCCCGCAAGCGGGCTTGAGAGATGAATTCAGACGGCCAGAAGGCAGCGGAAAAGAAGGCGTCACGACGCTACGGCGAGGTGACGCACATCCGGTTTTCGGCTGACGAGCTGGCCAACCTAAAAGCCATTGCGGGCCGGGACGGCGTCACCGTCAGCGAGGTCGTCCGGCGTCTGGTGCGGGCAGAGGTAGGGCATCTGCCTGTCGCGTCAGAGGCGTTGCGGCCGGCGATCGTGGACATGACCGATCAGCTGCGGCGCGTCGGCATCAATTTCAATCAGGCCGTGCGCGCCATGAACGACGGCCGTGTTGCCC
>NZ_RZRQ01000548.1:0-2462 GCF_003997785.1 Mesorhizobium sp. M7D.F.Ca.US.004.01.2.1
ACCTGGGCGGCTGCAAAAACACAAGCGGCACGCGCCGGCTCGACCACGATGAAGGTCGGCCTGGCATCATCGAACACGATGGCCAGATGGCCGGCCAGCGCCGCGGCAATGCCACCGACACCGGCCTGCACGAAGACGTGGGTTGGCGTCCGAGGGAGCTGGCGCAAGGCTTCGCGCACGATCGCCGTATAGCCTTGCATGACCAGGCCGGGAATGCGCTCGTAGCCCGGCCATGAGGTGTCGGACACCACGGTCCAGCCCTTGTCGGCGGAAACCTGGGCGGCTTGCCTGACCGAATCATCATAATTGCCGTCGACGCGGATCATCTCGGCGCCATAGCGGGCGATCGCCGCGATGCGCTCCTCGCTGACGCCGGCGTGGACGAAGATCGCCGCTCGCGCGCCGACGAGTTGAGCGCCTTGCGCGACGGAGCGGCCATGATTGCCGTCGGTCGCACAGGCAAATGTCATCGCCGCGGCGACGGCCCGCACGTCAGGCCGATCGAGATCGGCCACATCGATGGGTCGGCCAAGCCGGCTGCCTGCCTCCTCCAGCACCAGGCGGAAGACGGCATAGGCACCGCCAAGCGCCTTGAAGCTACCGAGGCCGAGGCGAAAGCCCTCATCCTTGATGTGGATGGCGCCAAGTCCGAGTTCGGTGGCGAGCGCCGGCAGCGCATGCAGCGGCGTTATCAGGTGATTGTCGCGATGGGCAAGAAAACGCTCGACTGTGTCAGCGCCGGCCACGCCAAGGGTATCGGCATCGGCCGGATCGAGCGGCAGGCGATGCAGAGTATTGCGGTTGAGCAGGAACACTGGCGGCCTCCTTAGAGCCGGATGATTTCGGGTCGAATCGACCCGAAATCTGAATCCGTCTCTAAATCAAAGAGATAGAGAGCATGATGTCTGGACAAACGGTACCCGTTTGTCCGAGAAAACCGCTTCGCACTTTTCGGCATCATGCTCTGACGTTCAGCGAGAATATATTGCAGGATCGACGCAAAGGGCGCTGTAATATGGCCTCCCAAATGCAAGTTTGTTTCGCTAGGGATATCTCCATTGCCTGCATTGCCACCCTCGCTCGACAGTTTCGATCTCGCCATCCTTGCCATCCTGCAGCGCGACAACACGACGCCGCAGCGGCTGATCGGCGAGGCGGTGAACCTGTCGGCGCCGGCGGTGCAGCGCCGCATCAAGCGGATGGAGCAGACCGGCGTCATTGCCGGCAATGTCGCCGTCATCGAGCCCGCGGCTGTCGGCCAGCCCATCACCATCTTCGTCGAGGTGGAACTCGAGAGCGAACGCGCCGAACTGATCGACGCAGCCAAGCGGCAATTCTCGGGAACCCCTGAAGTCCAGCAATGCTACTATGTCACCGGCGAGGCCGATTTCATCCTGATCATCACCGTGGCCGACATGGGCGCCTATGAGGCGCTGACGCGAAAACTGTTCTTCGATAGCAACAATGTCCGAAAGTTCCGCACTTTTGTTGCCATGGACCGGGTCAAGGTCGGACTGACGGTGCCCTTGCCCGGCTGAGCGTTGCTGGCATGGCAGGCGCCGGCGGCCATGCTTTTGCCATTCTCCGGAAGCGAATTTGTCGGCGGAGGCGCGCTTGGACGAAACTACACCAGTTGCGATCATCGGTGCCGGGCCGGCAGGCCTGGCCATTGCCGCGTGCCTGCGGCAGGCCGGGGTCGACTTCGTCCTCCTCGAAAAAGAGCAGCAATCCGCCCCTGCATGGCGACGCCACTATGAGCGCGTCCACCTGCACACGACCAAACGCTATTCCTCGCTGCCCTTCGTGCCCTTTCCCAGGGATTATCCGCGCTATGTGCCGCGCGATCTTTTCGTCGACTATCTCGATGCCTATGCGCAACGCTTCGACCTGCGGCCCCGATTTGGAGAAGTGGTGCGGGCGATCACCCGGCGAGGCAGAAGCTGGCTCGTGGACACGACAACAGGTCCCCTGCCCGCTTCACAGGTGGTGATCGCGTCGGGCAACAATGCCGAGCCGCTGATGCCCGGATTTGCCGGCGCCGATGCCTTCAAGGGCAAACGACTGCATAGCGCCGACTATCGCAACGCCATGCCTTTTGCCGGCCAGTCGGTGCTGATCATCGGCATGGGCAACACCGGCGCCGAGATTGCCCTCGATCTGGTGGAAGGCGGTGCGCGGCCGACGATTTCGGTGCGCGGCGGCGTTCATATCGTACCGCGCGAACTGCTTGGCGTGCCCATCCAGATGATCGGCATGGCGGCGCGCCTGATGCCGGAACGCATCAACGATGCCTTGTTTCCTATCATCCTCGATCTGGCGCTGGGCAGGCTGGGGAAATATGGGCTCAGGCGGCCGCAGCAAGGAATGCTGCAGCAAATCGCGCTCTCGTCGCGCATTCCGACGATCGATGTCGGCACGGTCGGCAAGATCCGCGAAGGTGCGATCAAGATCGCACCCGATAT
>NZ_RZRQ01000549.1:0-2454 GCF_003997785.1 Mesorhizobium sp. M7D.F.Ca.US.004.01.2.1
GTGAGGGGTGGGTGAGGGGCCGAGAAAGGCGACGAGGGAGTGCACTGTCGCCGTAATTGGATTACGCTTGAGCCAACAAAGCATCCATTCTGCAAAACCTGTGTTGTCGTCGTGACACAGCAGGATCTTGATCCTGTGCACCATTAAATTGGTCTCGACCACTTGCATTTGATATTAACAAAGCCCCAACGTGCGTGAATTCACTAGATTGATTTGCAGGACAACGTGACGGCAATCGAGAATGCAGAGTATGAGGCTTTGGATTTGGAGGTCGCTCTTGCAGGTCTGCGGCGTGATTACTCGAAATTATTACCGCGCCTTCGGGCACTCGAACATACCATCCAGTGCGAATGTGAAGGTGTAGTCCTGCGACTGCATTTTCCGGCGTTCCGACAGGGAAAGGCTACCATCCACGAACTCGTAGATGCCGTCGTTCATTTTCTAACATCCTTCGCGCTGCCGCGATCCGACGTTAAGGCCGTCGACGACCTCTACGGCAAAGTGAGCGTGGACGATTTTAAATTTAAGATCTCGCAGCTTTCGGAATCCGCAAAGGCGCTCTTCAAACGCGCCAATGAAGCCACCAACCGTAATGGCGAAGCCGGCGAGCTGCTCCTGTACCTATTGACTGAGTGGGTTTTGGACGCGCCGCAGTTGGTTGCAAAAATGTCCCTAAAGACCAACCGAGAGATGCCCGTCCATGGTTCGGATGGTATCCATGTGCGTTATTCTGCCGAGCAATCACGGCTGCTCTTATATTGGGGAGAGTCGAAACTCTATTCGGACGTCGGCGACGCGATAGCCGCAGCAATTTCATCAATCACAGAGGCGTTGGAGCCCGCTAAAATGCAGCACGAGATTGAGCTTGTGCAGCGGAATATCGATTTTTCCGGCCTGGATGACGCAAGCAAATCGGCCATCCTCAAATATCTTGACCCTTACGACGATGCTTACAATGAACGCCATGACGTGACGACCTGTCTGCTTGGTTTCAATTTTGACGCCTTTCAAGCACTGGCGTCGACACAACCCGAGAAGACCGACGCTGAGTTCGTAAAACTCGCAGAAGCGAAGTTGAAGGATTTGGCACCCAAGCTGGCGCAGACCATCAAGGCGGCGAATCTGGTCAACCGTCCCATAGAGATTTTCTTCTTCCCAGTGCCTTCGGTCCAGGAATTGCGTGATCTGTTTCAGGCCAAGATCGGCTGGAAATCATGACCATGGAGCTAATCGAGAAGGTTTGGAGTAACGCGAACTTTCACGAGGCTTCACGCCGCATCGAACTAGCGTGGCTGCGCAAGGAACTCGGTGCCAAGGAGATCATCGTCACCGCAGAGGAAGCAAGCAAGCTAGTCCGCGCTGCTGCGATTCTCGCATGCTCGAGCGACCAGCGGCACCGCAAGGCCGCATTCCGCGTGGCGACCTGCACGTATGAACTTTTTGGCGCATCGACACTCCCGTTGGACCAGGCGCTTCGTGTTGTCCTTGCGCGGCTTGGGAATTTTCCGTCGTTCAGTACGCGGTCGGAAGTTGCCCATGCCCAAGCGTCACTGCCACTGACTCTAGCCGCCGAAGAGATTGCCTCCGCCCGACGGGCGCGAAATAGCCGTCAATCAGCAGAAGATCTATCTCACTGATTTTCAGCACGATCTATGGACCAGCCTTGTAGCCAGAAAACGGATTGCACTGGCCGCACCCACGTCGGCCGGAAAATCCTACGTTCTACAAAATTACCTATCGTCGCTCTTCGCTGCTGACCGACCCCAATCCGTTGTGTACCTAGTGCCTACACGTGCGCTCATCGGCCAGGTAGCAGAAGATCTCGCCACTCAATTCCAAGGTTTCGCTGGCCAGGTTCCGGATATCGTCACGATCCCGATTGACGCGGAAACGGCGCTTCCAACTCGGGCGATTTACGTCATGACACAAGAGCGCATCCAACTTGCGCTTGCGGCCCATCCCGATTTCAATATGCATGTGGTCGTGGTCGACGAGGCTCACTCCATCGCAGATGGAGCTCGCGGGGTTCTTCTTCAGTGGGTCATTGACGACTTGCTGGCTCGCAATCCCGAGACTCAGATACTTTTTGCTAGCCCCAGCATTCGAAACCTTGGTGTCTTTGCACGACTATTCGGCCTGCCAAACGTGGTTGAATTTATGTCGGTCGAGCCCACAGTCGCGCAGAACTTTCTTACCTTAAAAATCGACTCTGCCACTAAGGGCCGAATAGTTATCCATACCATCGGCGACGGGTCTGCAGCACCTGTCGAAGTGATCAGTCTCCAGCTAAATCAAACGATTGCGAGCCGCGTGGAGAAGCTGGTGCACGTTGCCGCTCGGTTTGGGCTCGGCCAATCGAATATCGTTTACGCCAATGGCGCCGCAGAGGCAGAGAAGATAGCGATTCAGCTGGCGGATCTCTTCTCCGATCGGGAGCCCACCACAGAACAGCTA
>NZ_RZRQ01000054.1:0-25106 GCF_003997785.1 Mesorhizobium sp. M7D.F.Ca.US.004.01.2.1
GCCCTTCCTCAAGCCAGCCGGCGTGGACGAAATAGTGGTTCTCGATGCGGGCGAAGGCGACGGCATAGTCGTCCTGCCCAAACGGTCCGCTGGTCTCCGGCTCCGGCAACAGCGTGATCGTTTCGCCTTCCCACAGGCTCCAGGCGCGGGCCGCCTCGATCTGCGCCTTGCGATCCGTGCCGACCAGCCGCTTGCGGTAGGCGGCCATCATGTCGCCGCGCTCGGCCTCCGGGATTGGCGCCAGGAACCGCTCCCATTTGTCCGGAAACATTTCCGAGACGCCGAACTGATAGTACCATTCGAGTTCTGCACGCGTCAGCGTGTAGATGCCGCGCACCACCAGTTCGCTGACGCGTTCAGGGTGCGTTTCGGCATAGGCGAGCGCCAGCGTGGAGCCCCAGGAGCCGCCGAACACCAGCCATTTGTCGAAGCCGGCCATTTCGCGCAGCCGTTCGATGTCGGCGACCAGGTGCCATGTCGTATTGGCGTCGAGCGAGGCGTTGGGCGTCGATTTTCCGCAGCCGCGCTGGTCGAACAGGATGACGTCGTAAAGCTTCGGGTCGAACAGCCGCCGGTGTTTTGGCGAGATGGTGCCGCCTGGCCCGCCATGCAGGAACACCGCCGGTTTGGCGCCTTTGGTGCCGGAGCGCTCCCAGTAGACCTGATGGCCGTCACCGACATCGAGCATGCCGGAATCGAACGCCTCGACCTCCGGATAAAGCGTACGCAATTGATTGCTCATAGTTGTAAACCTTTGGTCGGCCAGTCCGCTGTTTCATGGTCGGGGTGCTGGAAGGAGATGATGGATTCCTGCCTGTTATAGTAGTCGGGATCCTGGTGGACGGGCTGATCGAAGATCGTCTCCACCCAGGGCAGCCGCGCAGCGTAGTTGACCTGTATCTGCGGGGCGAGATCGGAGCGGTCGTCGAAGGCACCGATAGCGATCTCAAGTCCTCCGGGCTGCCGGTAGGTCAGCGGCGTCCCGCAGCGGGCGCAGAAACCACGATCGATGTTGACCGACGACTGGAAATAGTTCGGCTCTTCATGGGTCCATTCGACGCCGTCCCTGGGTACCGTGACCAGCGCACCGAAGAACGAGCCGAACTGCTTCTGGCACATGCGGCAATGGCAGATCGACGGACGGCCAAGCGCTCCATGAATGCGGAAGCGTACCGCGCCACACTGACAGCCGCCGGTTCGTACTGTCTCGGTCATGATCTTTCCTTCGGCGGCCATTGTTCGGTGTCGTGGTCGGGGTGCTGGTAGGAGACGAGATCGGCCAAATAGGAGGCCGACGACATATCGGCCATGGTGTCCTCGCCCGGCAGTTGCGGGATCGAGTCGACATAGGGCAGCTTTGCCTCGATGCCCCACTGGATGAGCGGCACGATCTCAGCCGGATTGTCGAACGCACCGATGGCGAGGCCAACGCCGTCCGGCGCGGTGAAGGTCAGCGGTGTGCCGCAATCCGGGCAGAAGCCGCGGTGGACATGGTTGGACGAGCGGAAGTATTTCGGCTCGCCGCGCGTCCAGTCGAGCCTGGCGCCGCGCACCGAAACCAACGGCGCGTAGAACGCGCCGAACGCCTTCTGGCACATGCGGCAATGGCAGATCGAAGCGTCGCCCAACGCGCCTTCAACGCGAAAGCGCACCGCGCCGCACTGGCAGCCGCCGGTGTAGATCGGCCGGTTGTCGAGGCTCATCGCCGCTCACTCCGGCGCATGGCAGACGGCCTCGACATTGTTGCCGTCGGGATCGAAGACGAAGGCAGCGTAGTAGTCCGGGTGATAGTGCGGGCGCAGGCCCGGCCCGCCATTGTCCTTGCCGCCGGCGGCAAGCGCGGCGACATAAAAGGTATCGACCTCGGCGCGGCTGCGCGCGGTGAAGGCGACGTGCTGGTGATCCTTGGGCTTGTCCTTGCCGGTGCTCAGCCAGAACACCGGCCGGTCACGGCCATAGCCACCGACCTTGGCACCGCCGGTGTATTCCAGCGGCACCATGTAAAGCAGGGAGGCTCCAAGCGGCGCCATCGCCTTGTCATAGAAAGCCTTCGAAGCGTCGAAATCGGCAACGGTGATGCCGAGATGGTCGATCATCTTTTTACCTCCCAGGTGGTGATGCGTTCGCCGGTGACGGGGTCCTTGCCGTCCTTCAACTGTATACCTTGTGCCAACAGTTCGTCGCGGATGCAGTCGGCCTCGGCCCAGTTCTTGGCAGCAATGAGCGCGAGGCGATTGGCGATAGCCTTGGCGACGTGGTCTTCATCCACCTTCGCCGACGCGACATCGAAGCCGAGGAACAGCAGCGACGCCTTCAGCGCAGCCGCCGCATCGTTGCCGTCCGCTGCCTCGCCGGCCAACTGGGTCAGGACCTGGAAGGCGGCATAGGTGGCGAGATCGTCGGACAAGGCATCGATGATCTCCACGGGCAACTGCCCTGCCGCCGCCGGCGCGAGGTCGGCCGCCCGCTTCCATTTGCGCAGCATGTTCTCGGCCTCTTCCAGCTTGCGCACGGAAAAGTCGATCGGTTCGCGATAATGCGTCATCAGCATCGCCAGCCGCAGCACCTCGCCAGGCCATTTGCGGCCGCCAAAGGTCTCGGTCTCCAAGAGCTCGTTGATCGAATAGAAATTGCCGAGGCTCTTCGACATCTTTTGCCCTTCGACCTGCAGGAAGCCGTTGTGCATCCAGATGTTGGCCATCACGTCCGTGCCGTGGGCGCAGCGCGACTGGGCGATCTCGTTTTCATGGTGCGGGAAGATCAGGTCGAGGCCGCCGCCATGGATGTCGAACACCTCGCCGAGATAGGCGGCCGACATTGCCGAGCATTCGATGTGCCAGCCCGGCCTGCCCCTGCCCCATGGCGAATTCCAGCCCGGCTCCTCCGGCGACGACAGCTTCCAGAGGACGAAATCGCCAGGATTTTTCTTGTGCGCGTCGACGGCGATGCGAGCACCCGCTTGCTGCTCGTCGAGATTGCGCTTCGACAGCTGGCCGTAGTCCGGCATCGACACCGTGTCGAACAGGACTTCGCCCGCGGCGACATAGGCATGGCCGCGTTCGATCAGGCTTTGAATCAAAGTGATCATGTCGGCCTTGCCGTCGGCGCGGGGCTCGACGAATTCGGTGGCGCGCGGCTCGACCGTCGGCTCCAAGCAGCCGAGAACCGCCACATCCCTGTGGAACTGATCGGCGGTCTTTTCGGTCACCCGCCGGATCGCCTCGTTGAGCGAGAGTTTTCCCGAAGAAATCTCGGCGCCGAAATCACGCAACGCGCGGGCGTTAATCTTATCATCGACATCTGTGATGTTGCGCACATACGTGACGTGCGCCTCGCCATAGACTTGGCGCAACAAACGGAACAGCACGTCGAAGACGATCACCGGCCTGGCATTGCCGATATGGGCAAAGTCGTAGACCGTCGGACCACAGACATACATGCGCACGTTGTTTGGATCAATCGGAACGAAATCCTCTTTCGTCCGCGTCAGCGTGTTGTAGAGGCGCAGGCCCTGCGATGCGTCAGACATTCGTGCCTTCCCGGTCCGTTACTTTATTTGAGCATGATCTGGTCCGAAAACCGGTTCCCACTTTTCGGGATCATGCTTTGGCTGAAATCGAGCGCGCCAAGGCGCAAATCGGATTCCAGCCTGCTGGCCGGGGCGTTTGTCCAATCTGGGGAAAGATGAGGCGAAAACGTCCGGACCAGCGCGAGGCTAGCCAATAATGCAAATGCCACAAATGGCGAAAGACGTTTTCATGGGCGGCTTTATCGCCTTGGCTTGTGTTGCCGTCAAGTCGCAAGTTTCGGCAAAAACGTCGCTGGATCACAGGTAATGACCCAGTGAAACATTTTATTAAACATGTCGGCACAGTCATGAAACATTCGTCGGCTAGATCAGCAGGCGTCACGATTTGGTCAGAATCGGCCATCAAACGCAGACACGAAAATGTTACCAGGGAAGAGAGACATGCCCCGAAGCAAGCAGGAATCCAACCGCGCCAAGCAACCGGCGCTGGCCAACCACTATCGCGCAATCGGTCCGGCCGCGATCGTCGCCGCCCTTCTCCACACCGCGAAGAAGAAGAAGCCGGCGCAGAAGATCGTATCTCCCCGCGCTGCCTGAAGCGGTGTGCGGGCCGGCGCCAAAGGCGCCTGGCATGAGGGCGCTGACATGCGCCTTTGAAGAACAGCTGAGCTAGAACAACGTCATCTGACTATCGTCCGCGCCGGACTTCTGGCGCTTGACCTTCTCGGGCTCCGGCCCGATCTCGCCCCGCTCCTGTATTTCCGGTCCGGTGTTGGCGACCTTGTTGACGAGGTCGGAGATGGGAATTGCCTCGAAGAAATCCAGCTGCGCCGGCCGCAACAGATCCGCGACATCGCGCGGCTCGAGCGTGCGGCAATCCAGCCAGCGGGCGAAATCCCTGGGATCGATCACCACCGGCATGCGGTCGTGGATATGGGCGATGTCGGCATTGGCGTTGACGGTCAGGATGGCGCCGGTGTCCATTTCCGAACCGCCCGGCTCGGCATAGGTCTCGATCAGGCCGGCGAAGGCGACCAACCCGCCATGCCTTGGGCGTATCCAGTAGGGCTGCCCCTTCTTGCCACCGGTTTGCCGCCATTCATAAAAGCCGGACGCCGGCACCAAAGCGCGGCGATGACGCATGGCCGCTTTGAACGAAGCCTTTTCGGCGGCGCCCTCAGAGCGCGCGTTGAACAGCAGTGGAAATTCCCTGGTGTCCTTCACCCAGGTCGGGATCAGCCCCCAGCGCACCAGCATCGGCTGCCGGTCCGGCAGATTCGAGCCCGGCGTCCGCGGGGGGCCGGCGATCGCCATCAGAATCGGCTGCGTCGGGGCGATGTTGTAGCGCGCCGGGAAATCCTCCAGTTCGGCCAAGCCTAGCAAGGCGGCAGTCTGGTCCGGCGTCGCGGTCAAGGCAAAACGTCCGCACATGGTCGATTGGCGCCCTTCGAATGGTTCGCTTTGAAAGTGGCGATGCAACCGGCGTTGCGCAACCGCTAAAGCTTCCCCATGCTGGGCGATCCACAACAGACCTGCCTTCACCTGATCGGGAATCCATGAACGAAGCGCGCAAGATACTTCCGGCAGTCTCGGTCGCCGTCGTGCGCGCAGACACCGTGCTTCTGGTCAAGCGAGCCCGGCAACCCTCGCAAGGGCTCTATGCCTTCCCGGGTGGCAAGGTCGAACCCGGCGAGACGCTGGAGGCAGCGGCAGAGCGCGAACTTCTGGAAGAAACCGGTTTACGCGCCACCGATTACCGCCCGCTGCAGGAAATCCACATCGACGGCAGGGACGACAGCCACCCGGTCGATTATCTCCTCACGGTCTTCGGTGCCGTCTATGCCGGCGGCGAGGCAGTGGCTAGCGACGACGCCGAGACCGCCGCCTTCTATACGCTCAGTGAGATGGCGGCACTGCCGCTCGCCGGCTCGGTGTTCGCCGTTGCGGAGGACTTGTTGGCCCCCGGCGGAGACGCCAGGCCGCAGCCCTGAAAATCGCCTTGCAGGCGACAAATTGTTTCGCCACAAAGACTTATGCTGTTTGGCAGAGCCAGAACGGCTTACGCCGTTCGGCAGACCACAACGGCTTACGCCGTTCGGTAGACCACACGGCTAGCGCCGTTAGGTAGAGAAGGCTTATGAACCGTCCATCCTTGCTCCTCGCCGTGTGTCTTGCCGTCAGTGCGGCCGTCTCGGCACTGCCTGCGTTCAGCGCCGAGTCGCCGTTCGAGCCGGGGCTGATGCGATTGGCGGAGGTTCTGGGGTCGCTGCATTTCCTGCGCAATTTGTGCGGCGAGAAGGGCGACCAGTGGCGTGCCGAGATGGAGAAGCTGCTTGATTCGGAAAATCCGGACGCCGAGCGGCGCGCCCGCTTCATCGCCAGCTTCAATCGCGGCTACCGCTCGTTCGGCGGCACCTATACGCGGTGCACCCCCTCGGCGACCGAAGCCATCAGCCGCTATATGAAAGAAGGCGAGACGCTGTCCCGCGATATCGCCTCGCGTTACGGCAACTAATGCATATCGCCCAAAACAGCGGATTTTGGGACAACGACATGCATAAACAAAAGCCTGGAACGCGTTGACCGAATCCGTTTCAACGCGATCCGTTTAGGCAGGCAGGCCTGCTCATCAACAACTATCAGCACCATTGCTGGCGACGACTGAGATATCCGGCTTGTGCGAGCCGATATCTTGGTGCAATCCTCATGTTGCACTTCTGCAACAGTATTAACGAAACCTTACCGCGCGAAAGCGGAATTAACTCAAACTGAAGGTTTTCGCCCCGCAGGCCGCCCCAATCGGCTAAGTTTGACTCGAGCTGAACGCAGCTTCGCACAAGGCAATCGGGCTTTGTAAAAGACGATCAAAAAAATGTCGTATTTACAAATACTTAATTGTCCCTGCGTGTGAAATGAACAGATCAGGCCTGATCCACATCGACGGATCGCTGCTTGAAAGGGTGGACATTCGCTTATGGAACATGGTGTCAACGACATCGACGCGCTGGTCAGAGAAGAAAAACGCCTGACCGCCGTGGAAAGCCACAGCGAGGCCTGGGCGGAAGGTCTCTCCGCCGGCATAGAACCCGAGATCATTGCCGAAGCAGCGCTCGAAACCGCCTTCGGCGAGATGTTGCGTGCCAATGGCGAGACCTCGGCCCTTGCCCTGCTCGACCGTATGCGTGAAAAGGTGATTGCTGGCGCCTTCGAACCCGAACGGCTGCGGCACTGAACCGACGTCCGGTTCTTTGACGGCAAAATGCCGCTCGGGCGTCATGCCCGGAAGCAGGGAGAAACGGGCAGTGAGTTTTTCGATGTCAGGCAAGCCGCGTGGCTTGGTCCTCTGCATCTCCTTCGCCGCTTGCTGTGCCGCGATTCCCCTGGTTGTGTGTCTCGCGAGCAGCCCCGCCTATGCGCTGAGCGAGATCAAGCGCGAAGAGCTCCCGCCAACAGTCACGCCGCCGGCGGACGACGACATGTCGCCCCCGGGAAGCACCGTGCCAATGCCCAACCCGGTCGGAACGCCGCCGCCGACCACTGAACCGGCTGCTCCCAATGAAGCCGAGCCGGACAGTCCGGCGGATGGCGGCGTCACCAGACCGCGCGTCGATCCGGAGACGCCGGTACCCGAGGTTGTCTATGATCTCGGCAAGCTGCCGGAACCGGTGCGGCGCATGCACGATCTGATCGTCGAAGCCTGCAAGGGCGGCGACATCGAAAAGCTGCGGCCCTTGATCGGCAAGGGCGACAGCGCCACGCAGATATCGCTGACCGACATAGACGGCGACGCCATCGCCTTCCTCAAGGGGCTCTCCAGCGACCCGGACGGCCAGGAGATCCTGGCTATCCTGGAGGAGGTGCTCGATGCCGGCTACGTCCACCTCGATGCCGGCACGCCACAAGAACTCTATGTGTGGCCGTATTTCTTCGCCCTGCCGCTGGACAAGCTGGACGCCAAGCAGCGGGTCGAATTGTTCAAGATCGTCACCGCTGGCGACTTCGACGACATGAAGCAATTCGGCGCCTATATCTTCTACCGTGTCGGCATCACGCCCACTGGGCAGTGGACATTCTTCGTCGCCGGCGACTGAGCCTCTTAGGGAATCTAGACGACAAGGGCCTCGGCAAACTCCACCGCCCTACCCTGGCCTGGCGTGGCGATCTCGCCTTCCCACATGACGCGGCGGCCGCGAATGACGGTGCCGACCGGCCAGCCGGTCACGTCTCTCCCGTCATAAGGCGTCCAGCCGGCTTTCGAGCCGGCCTGCGCATTGGTGATGGTCTGGCGCCGCTTCATATCGACGATGGTGAAGTCGGCGTCGTAGCCGGCGGCGATGCGGCCCTTTCTCGCCATGCCGAAGATGCGTTGCGGGCCGTGGCTGGACAGGTCGACAAAGCGCTGCAAAGTCAGCCGGCCGGCATTGACGTGGTCGAGCATGATCGGCACCAACGTCTGCACGCCGGTCATCCCCGACGGCGAGGCCGGATAGGGTTTTGCCTTTTCGGCCAGCGTGTGCGGCGCATGGTCGGAGCCGAGCACGTCGACGATGCCTTGCGCAATGCCGTGCCAGACGCCGTCGCGATGGTGCGCGGCGCGCACTGGCGGGTTCATCTGGATCAGCGTGCCAAGCCGCGCATAATCGTCGGCGCTCAGCGTCAAATGATGCGGCGTCGCCTCGCAAGTCGCGACATCCTTGTGCTGTTCGAGGAACAAAATCTCCTCAGCGGTCGAGATGTGCAGGACATGGATGCGGGCGCGAACTTGCTGAGCGATGCGCACCAGCCGCTCGGTGCAGCGCAAGGCGGCGATCTCGTCGCGCCAGACCGGGTGCGATGAAGGATCGCCCTCGATGCGTTCGCCAAGACGCTCGCGCAGCCGGAATTCGTCTTCCGAATGAAAGGCGGCGCGGCGGCGCGTGTTTCGGAGGATCGATGCCACGCCCTCGTCATCCTCGACCAGCAGATCGCCGGTGGACGAGCCCATGAAAACCTTGATCCCGGCCGCGCCCGGCAACCGCTCAAGCTCGCCGACATCCCCGGCGTTTTCGCGGGTGCCCCCGACCCAGAAGGCAAAATCGCAATGCATGCGATCCGTGCCGCGCCGAACCTTGTCGGCAAGCGCTGTCTCGCTGGTGGTCAAAGGATTGGTATTGGGCATCTCGAACACGGCGGTGACGCCGCCAAGCACGGCCGCGCGCGAGCCCGTTTCCAGGTCTTCCTTGTGCTCCAGTCCCGGCTCGCGAAAATGCACCTGGCTATCGATGACACCTGGCAGGATATGCAGGCCGCGGCAGTCGATCGTCTCGCCGGCCGAGGCCTGGCGGAGATCGCCGATGGCAGCGATGCGCCCGTCCTTCACGCCGATGTCGCGAGCCCCTTCGCCGTCATGATTGACCACTGTGCCGCCTGTCAGGATGAGGTCGTAGATCATGGCCATGCTCTCTTGCGGGGGGAGTGCCAGCGGCTTACGTAAAGGCCGACCGTTTTGCAAGATCAGGTTGCTTTTCCGCCCATGCCTTTTGCCCAGCTCAAAGACCGCGCCCTCATTTCCGTGTCAGGCCCGGATGCCGAGCATTTTCTGCAGAACATCCTGACCACCGATCTCGACATCCTGGCTCCCGGTGAAGCCAAACCCGGTGCGCTGCTGACGCCGCAAGGCAAGATCCTGTTCGATTTCCTGATCTCGCGCGACTGTGAGAATGCATTCCGGCTGGAATGCCGGGCCGACATAGCGGACGATTTCGTACGCCGGCTGACGCTCTACAAACTGCGCGCCAAGGTCGAGATTACCAAGGCAGATCAGGCGTTTGTCGCCGTCGCCTGGGGACATGAATCAACACTCTCACAATCCGATTCAACGACGGCCGCCGACACGCGCTTTCCGAAAGGCGCCGTCACGCGTTCGTATGGCGAAACAGATGAGCGCAGCGATCTTGCCGCGTGGCAGGCCTTCCGCATTGCCGGCGGCATTGCCGAAAGCGGCAGCGACTACCAACTCGGAGACGCCTTCCCCCATGATGTGCTGCTGGACGAAACCGGCGGCGTCGGCTTCAAGAAGGGCTGCTATGTCGGCCAGGAGGTTGTCTCGCGCATGCAGCATCGCGGCACGGCCAGGCGACGCGTGCTGATTGTCTCCGCCGATAGGCCCCTGCCCGCACCGGGCACCGAGCTAACCGTCGCAGGACGGCCGGTTGGCACGCTCGGCTCGACCGTCGGCACGACCGGTCTGGCGATTGCCCGCATTGACCGGGTCAAGGCGGCGCTCGACGCCGGCCAGCCGATCATGGCCGCGGACGCCACCGTTTCACTTGCCATCCCGGCCTGGGCAAAATTCGCCTTCCCGCAGGAAGCCGTCAGCGCGGAGGAGGCCTGATGGCCCCCGACCGCGTCGGCGCGCCGGCGCGCGCCTGGCAGCGCATGCTGTCGGGCCGCCGGCTCGACCTGCTCGACCCCTCGCCGCTCGATATCGAGATTTCGGATATTGCGCACGGGCTCGCTCGCGTAGCCCGCTGGAACGGCCAGACCAGCGGCGAGCATGCCTTTTCGGTTGCCCAGCACTCGCTGCTGGTCGAGGCGCTATTCTGTGACCTGGTGCCTGAGGCTTCGGCCGACGCCCGGCTGGCGGCGTTGCTGCACGACGCCCCCGAATATGTCATCGGCGACATGATCTCGCCGTTCAAATCGGTGATGGGCGGCAGCTACAAGGACTGTGAGTTGCGGTTGCAGCGCGCCATCCATCTGCGCTTCTCGCTGCCGCCGGAACCAACGGCTGCGCTGCGCAAGGAGATCAAGCGCGCCGACCAGATCGCCGCCTATTTCGAAGCAACGCTGCTTGCCGGTTTTTCGGCCGCCGAAGCTACCGAGTTCTTCGGCCGTCCGCGCGGCTTCAATGCCGACCGCTTCAATTTCACGCCACGCTCGGTGACCTGGGCGCAAAATGCGTTCCTGAAGCGGTTTTCCGCGATCGAGACGTCGCGGCACCAGGTTTCGGCACCCGCAATCGGCTAAAAACGCTAAATTAACCGGAACGGGTAACAGTGCGGTGTTCGATCACGACCCGCAGGCGCCTCATGCCCGTCGCTGATGCCAAGGATGGTTCGGCCGTGCCGGAACGGGAGGCCAAAGGCATGGATCGCTCGCGCCATATGGAAGATGAACTGCGCGAACAGAATGAACGCTTTTCGGCCGCAGTCGAGAACATGTCACATGGCCTGTGCATGTTCGATGCCGAAGAGCGGATGATCATCTGCAACGGCAACTACATCAATATCTTCTGTCTCGACGCCAAGGTGATACGCCCCGGCATCCGGTTCCTCGACATTCTGCGGCACAGCGTCGACATCGGCATCGCTTCGCAAAGCGCCGATGAACTCTACGCCATCCGCAAGCCTTACATCGACCAGGCGAGACCTTCGACTTACGAGGAGACGCTGTCGGATGGTCGCATCATCAACATCTCGCATCGCCCATTGGCTCTGGGCGGCTGGGTCTCGATCTACGAGGACATCACCGAACAGCGCCGTGCCCAACAGGATCTCAAGGAGCAGCACCGTCGCTTCGACGCAGCACTTGCCAACATGTCGCAAGGCTTGCTGATGTACGACGCCGACGGCAAGATGATCGTGCGCAACGGGCGTTTTCTGGAACTCTACAACGTCACCGCGGCGGACTTCCCGCTTGGAACGACGCACCGCGACGCGCTCGAACGATTGCTGGAACTCGGCATCTATACGAAGATCGACGTCGACAGCGAAGTCGCCAAGACCGAAGCCTGCCTGGTGGCGAAAAAAATGCATTCCGCGTATCGGCATCTTACCGACGGCAGGACGGTTCTGGTCACCCGCCAGCCGATGAGCGGCGGCGGTTGGGTGGCGACCTTCGACGATGTCACCGAGCGCCGCCGTACCGAAGACCGCATGACCCATCTTGCGCATCACGATATGCTGACCGGACTGCCCAACCGCTCGATGTTTCGCGAACGGCTCGACCTTGCGCTAGAGGACACGGCGGCCACGCCGTTGGCGATTTTCTCGCTCGATCTCGATCGCTTCAAGGTGGTCAACGACACTTGGGGACATCCGGCCGGCGACTGGCTGTTGAAGGGCGTGGCCGAGCGGCTGCAGCGTTGCCTGCGCGGTGAAACGGACGTCGTCGCTCGCTTCGGCGGCGACGAATTCGTCATCATCCAGTTCAATTTCAAGGGCATTGCCGATGCCGAAAAACTGGCGAAGCGTATCATCGAGGCGATCGCAAAACCGTTTCGCGACAAGAGCCGCGACATACATGTCGGCATCAGCCTCGGCATCGCCGTTTTCCCCGACGATGGCGGCGACGCCGATACGCTGCTGAAAAACGCCGATACGGCGCTCTATCGGGCGAAGAGCGAAGGGCGCAACCTCTATCGCTTCTTCGAACCCGGAATGGACGCCATGGTACAGGCACGGCGCGCACTCGAGATCGACCTCGAGACAGCGCTGCCGCGCCAGGAATTCGATCTGGATTTCCAGCCCATCATGAACATCGCCTCCGGCGAGATCGTCGGCGCCGAAGCCTTGATGCGCTGGCATTCCCCGACGCGCGGCACCGTGGCGCCGGACAACTTCATTCCGGTCGCCGAAGAAACCGGAATGATCGTGCCGCTTGGCGAGTGGGCGCTGAGGAAGGCTTGCACGGCGGCGGCAAGCTGGCCTGCTGGCCTGCGCATCGCGGTCAATGTCTCGGCCGTGCAGCTCAAAAGCGGCAGCTTTGCCCGCAACGTCATCTCGGCTCTGGCCTTTTCCGGCGTACCCGCCGGCCGGCTGGAACTGGAAATCACCGAAACCGTGCTGATGGACGAGAGTGAAGCCGTGCTGAGGACACTGCGACAGTTGCGCGGGCTCGGCATTCGCATCGCACTGGACGATTTCGGCACCGGCTATTCCTCGCTCGGTTATCTCAGGCGTTTTCCCGTCGACAAGATCAAGATCGACCGTTCGTTCATCCACGACTTGGGCAATCGCGACACCGCGGCGATCGTTCGCACCGTCATCGGGCTGGGTGCCGAACTCGGCATCACTGTCACCGCCGAGGGTGTCGAGACCGAGGCGCAGCTCGACATCCTGCGCGGCAATGGCTGTACCGAGGCGCAGGGCTACCTGATCGGCGTGCCGTCAAATGCGGCCGATATTCAGCGTCTGTTGAAATCCCGAGCGTTGCACAGCCAGACCGGCTGAGGTCGGCCACCATCAATGCAGCGTCTCGATGTACTTTTCGTGGAAGCTGACATAGCCCGGCTCGACCACCTTCAAATGCCGCTCGATCAGCGCATGAAACTGCGGCAGTTGATGAAACGGCACGCCGGGATAGGCGTGATGCTCGGCATGGAACGGCATGTTCCACGCTAGCTTGCGGACCAGCCAGTTGGTCAGCGTGGTCCTGGTGTTCTCCAGCATGTTGGCGACAAACGGACAACGGCCGTGCTCGGCCAGCAAGTAGAGCCGCAGAAACGGCTGGCCGAGCAAGGCCGGCAGGATCCAGACATAGAGAAGCACAGTGAGCCGGAAATAGACGGCCAGCAGAATGACCACGGCATAAAAGGCAATCATGGCGCGCGCCTCGATGCGCACCTTGTCGTGGCCTTTGGGCGGAACGTAGCTTTCCCCGCCGCGGTCCATCGCATTGGCATAAAGCGTCTTGAGGTGCCCCCACCACAACGGGATACCAGAGACATGGACGAGATATTGCCGCCATGTCTCCGGTTTGGGGAAGGCCAGTTCAGGGTCGTTCTCTGGGTCTTGCGTGTATCGATGATGGGCGAAGTGGAAGTAGCGAAACCAGTCCGCCGGCAGCGCGATCGCCAGGCTGCACACCCGTGCCACGGCATCGTTCAGCCATTGCGTTTCGAAAGCCGTACGATGAACCGTCTCGTGCAGCAGCGTGAACAGGAACACGATGAGGATACCTTGCGGCAGCATCAGCAGCGGCCAGAACGGCACCTTGGCGGCGATCAGTGATCCGATAATCACGATCGCGCCCCAATGAGCCGCAAGCTGAGCGAGGCCCGCGACATCCGACTTGGCGGTCAGGCGGTTGCGCTCTTCCTGCGTCAACGATGAAATTACGTCGCGATGATCCACGGGTTTCGATCCTGGCTGGGATTGATGAAACCTACTGTAGCCAATGAAAAAACTTTCCAAAAACGACGATTTCTGCAATTTTGATAAGCTGAGCTTATCTATCCGGTGATCATGGTCACACTTCCATCTCTCAAAGGACTTCAGGCCTTCGAGGCCGCGGCGCGTGCAGGCAGCTTTGCCGCGGCGGCGGAAGAGCTTTCGGTGTCGGCCGCCGCCGTCAGCCAGCTCATCCGGGCCGCCGAGGAGCAGATGGGCCGCAAGCTGTTCCACCGCGTCAACCGGCGCGTCGTCCTCACCGAGGCCGGCGTCGAGATGCTGCCCAGGCTGACCATGGCCTTCCAGGAGATCGGCAGCGTCTCGCGCGAACTGGGTGGCGATGCATTCCGCCCGCGCCTGGTCGTATCGGTACCGCCATCCATGGCCATGGGTTGGCTTTCTCAGCGTCTCGCCGGTTTTGTCGCAGGCCATGGCGCAGTCGACATATCGCTCAGAGGCGACGACGACCCGGTGCCGTTCGACCGTGAGTTGATCGACATCAGGCTCAGTTATGGCCCGCATTATCGCGAGCACCCGACCGAGGATATCGTCCAGGACGCAGTCTATCCCGTGTGTGTGCCCGGGCTGGCGGACACGGTCAAACCCGAAGGCCTCGCCAGCCTGCCGCTCATCCATACCGGCTGGGGACCGACTGGTGCGTCCTTTCCGTCCTGGCACAGCTGGTTCGAGGCCGCCGGCATCGAGCCCGGCCGGGCAGCGCAGCGCGGCCTCTCGGCCAACTCATCGCGCGCAGCACTCGACCTTGCCATTTCGGGATTGGGCGTGGCGCTGGCGCAAGGGATCTACTGTGCCGCGGCGCTGGAAGACGGCCGGCTTGTCAGGCCCCTCGCCCGGGCGCTGGAGCTGCGCCAGCCCTATTGCCTGACGATCCCGGAGCGCAGCGCGAGGCGCGATGTCGTGGCGGCATTTCGCCAGTGGCTGATCGACGAATGCCGGCGCGTAGTCGGCTCGCCGGCACTGCGTTGACCTGACAGGCGGCTATGGTCAGAGGTGGCCGCTCAATGCCTCTGCCATGTCCTTGCTCGTCGCCACGGGAACGATCTCGAATTCCACCAGATCCGCCCATTCGATGACCCAGCGCTGCAGCAGCGTGGCGTCATCGGCCTCCACCAGCAGGAAACAGCGGCTCATGTCCGCCGCGATCCAGCTGTGGTGCACGAGAAGCTCGTCCGGCTTCAGGCGGCCCCGGTCGCGAAAGCGGCGGTAGATCTCCTTGCGATCGCAGCCGGTAAAATCCTCGATCACGATGAACAGCATCTTTTCCCCCGATCAAATTACCGCCCGGGCCGGTCCAGCCGCTCCAGGAACCATTGCGTCAGCCGCACCCAGACCTCGTCCTTCTCGCCGGAATCCTCCCAGCCATGGTCGAGGTTGGGATTGTCATTCACCTCGATGACGAAGACGCCGTCCTTGGTCTCCTTGAGGTCGACGCCATAGAGCCCGTCACCGATGCAGCGCGCCGCCTTCACTGCCGTCTCGACGACATGCGCCGGCGTTTCCTTCAGCGTGAAGGTCTTGATGCCGCCCTGGTCGGGCTTGCCGTTGGCCTTGTGGTTGACGATCTGCCAGTGCTTCTTGGCCATCAGATAGTGCACGGCAAACAGCGGCTGGCCGCCGAGCACGCCGACGCGCCAGTCATATTCGGTCGGAATGAATTTCTGCGCGATCAGAAGGTCGGAATCCTCCAGCCATTCGGTGGCGAGCGTCTTCAGTTCCTCGAAGTTGGCGCATTTCTTGACGCCGCGCGAGAACGACGAATCCGGAATCTTCAGCACCAGCGGAAAGCCCAGCGTCTGCGCCGCCAGTTCGAGATCCGAGGTGCCGGCGATCATCACCGTCGGCGGCACCGGGACCTTGTTGTAGGCCATCAGCTCGTTGAGATAGACCTTGTTGGTGCAGCGGATCATCGATAGCGGGTCGTCGATGACTGGCATGCCTTCTTGCTGGGCGCGGCGGGCGAAACGATAGGTGTGATTGGAGATCGAGGTCGTCTCGCGGATGAACAGCGCGTCGTAATTGGCGAGCTTGGCCAGGTCCCGCTTGGTGATCGGCTCGATTTCGACGCCCATCTTCTCGGCGATCTTGGCCCAGTAGCGCAGCGACGAGATCTCCGAGGGCGGCAATTCCTCATGCGGGTCGACCAGCGTGGCGAAGGTGTAGCGCGCCGGCGTGCGGCCCTTGGTGTCGCGCCATTCCCGGTTGGTGTAGGTCTCCAGGCACTGGATGAAGCTTTTTTCCTCGTCCTCGGTCATGCGCGCCAGCGGATGGAAGCCGATCTTGCGGATCGAGGCCCATTCGGCGCTGTCCTTGATGTGGACTTCGAGCGCCGGTGCGCGGAACCAGTCGAACAACAGCTTGGCGAAACGGTCCCAGATTTTCGACGGCCCGATGCCGAAGAAGATGCAGACCTTTTGCGGAAAGGTGCCGCCGAGGTCCTTGCGGCATTTGTTGAGCGCCAGTTCCAGTTCCGGCAGCGCGTGTTCATAGAGCTTGCGCTCCGACAGGTCGATCACCGTCTCGACGGTCGGGATCACCTTGTGGCCGCGCGAGCTTGCCAGCAGCGAGGCATAGTAGCCGCGGCTCTGGTAGCCGTAATTGTTCGACAGGTTGATGACCTTCGGCCGCTGACCGCGAAACAGCGACGGATGCGCGAGATAGTCGCGATTGGTGATGATCTTGTGTGGTGTCGCCACCTGGTCGAGATCGCTCTGCCTGCCTGTAAGAATAACCCAGGTCATTGTTATCAGCGCTTTCCCAGAGTGATGGCAGCACGCAGTCCGTCGCGGCCGAACTGCGCCATGTTCATGAAGATGCCGTAAGGCACGGGAATGTTGGCGGCATCAAGGATGGTCTCCTGCCTTTCGTCCTCGACCCAGGGGTCGTGGATCAGGATATGGTCGCCGTCATCGCCGATCGCCAGCACCCAGTGCGGCACCTTTTTGCCGAACATCAGGAAGCCGCTGATCAGCACCAGCACCAGTTTTCCCTCCGCGATCGAAGCCCTGATATCATCGATGGTGAACGGACGGTAATTCACCGGGATGCCGTAAAGTTCCGCGCGCCGGCGAAAGTCGACCTGAGCGAGTTCCATCACCCGACGCTTGTCCTCGCTACGCACCGATTGCAGAAACAGCGCGCCGTAGAAGGACACGTAGATCTCCGCCGCAAGCCCGCTCTCGTACCCCGAGACAGCGAGGCCGAACGGTTCGCATCCGCCAGGACCCGACATCATGAAGACGGTCGTCGCTTCACGCCACAGCCGGATTTCCATGACCGGATCCGGCACGAAGCCACGGTCGAAATTGGCCATCGCCATCATCAGGCAGCACGGGCCGCAGGTGAATTCGCAGGTCTGCTGGTAGAACGGCACCTTGGTGGCAATCGGAATGTCGCCGCGCAAGGTCTTTTCGTAGCGAAGTGCTGTCCCGCCATCCTCATAATAGCCGGGTTCACGGCCGATCTTGCGATAGCCGGCCTGTTCGTAGATGCGGATCGCGCGGCTGTTGTCCTCGCGCACCTCCAGACGCAGCATCATGCGGCCGTGCTCGAAGGCGGCGTCTTCGGCGGATCCGAGCAGCATGCGGCCAACACCCAGCCCACCGAAGAACGGACCGGTCGCAATCGAGTAGAGGCGCGCCACGCCGCTGCCCTTGCGAAACAGCACGATCGCATAGCCGGCCACGCGGCCGTCGACTTCGGCGACCAGCGTCTCGGCGGTTTCACGCTCGATGAACAGGCGGAAGGAACGGCGGGAAATACGGTCGCTCGAGAAAACAGCTTTCTCGATGGCGGCGAGATCATCGACGTCAGACGCGCGGGCCGTGCGGATCTCGGCAGGCATGCGGCTTGAGAAAACCTCGATTTGGTGGTGGGAAATGCCCTACTGAAAAACGTTCAGGACATCAGCCGAAATACTGATGGCCACAAAGCGCTATCGCACCTTGAATAGGGCCGAATTGTGACAGATTCGGCAGCAGCCCGGCGATGCAAAACGCTTTGAACAGGATCGCTATTTACAGACTGGCGCCACCACCAAAAGCGGCGCCTTTCAACTGGCCAGGCCTGCCAGAAGCTGGCCATAGGCGCTCTTTGCCACGACGGCCAGTTGCTCGCGCGGCAGCGAGCCGACGACGGCGCAGCCATAGCCCTTGTCCAGCCAGTAGACGGCCTCGGGTCCGTCCTGCGCGGCGATGTAAGTGCCCTTGGCATTTTCCGCCGATTCCGCTGTGACGAACAGGGATATACGCTCGCCCTTGTCGTCCTCGTAGAGCAGCATCGCGGCCTTGTTCTCGCCCGCCGGAAGCAACCGACCGCCGACCAACTGGAAACCGTTCGCGGTCAGATCCGGCGCCACCAGCTTCAGCCCTATCCGGTTGGACAGCCAGGTCTGCAGATGATCCTTGTCGCTGGCCGGCACTTCGACGGCATGCCGCTTTTCGGCGGCATAGATGACATGGGCCGCGATTGCCTGCTCGGCCAGCCGATCTTCCGCGGGATCCTCCTGCCCCATGCCGTCGACGCCGGCAAGGTAGCCACCAAGCCCTCCGGCGACCAGAAGTACGGCAGCGGCTGCGGCAAGCCACCAGCGCGAGCTTGGCACAGCCGCCTTGACCGGCGCCTCGCCGAGCACGACCTTGCGCAGCCGCGCCGGGACGGCTTCGTCCAGCACGCCGGCGAAGGCCGCCCGCAAGGCCGTCCGGTCGGCAGTGAAGCGGGCGCTCTTGGCTTTCATCTCGGGATTGGCGTCGAGCCAGGCATCGTAAGCGGCGCGCTCGTCGCTGGGCAACTCGCCATCGAGCGCCATGTGGATGTCACGTTCGGAAAAGTCGCGGCGGATCATTTCTCGACGATCCTTATCGCGCGGCGACGCGCCGTGTCGTCCAGCAACCCGCGCAATTCCTCACGCCCGCGCGCAATGCGCGACATCAGCGTGCCGGCAGGCACGCCCAGAATGTTGGCTGCTTCGGCATAGGAAAAACCTTCGATGGCAACCATGACAAGGGCTGCGCGACGGTCGGGGCTGATCGCCTGCAATGCGTCGATGATCTCGCGCGACGCGATGCTCTCCACCTGCTCGGCCGGCTGGGCAACAGCCTCGCCCGCTTCCAGCGGCAACATCGCTGCCTCGCCGCGACGGTTCACCTTGCGCATCTGGTCGATGAACAAATGATGCATGATCGTAAACAGCCACCTCCGGGGGCTTTCTCCTGTCTGCCAGTTGTCGAGCCGCACAAGCGCCCGCTCGAGGCAATCCTGGACGAGATCGTCGGCAGCGTCGCGGTCGCGCAAAAGCGAGCGTGCGTAGCGGCGCAGGCGCGGTATTTCGCCAAGGATTGCTGCCTTCTTTTCGTCCATGACCGCTGGTTCTGTGGTCGCCCTTGTTGATCCCAATTGAACGCGCCTTCCGGGCGCGGCGCAAGCGGCCAGCGCGAAGCGGTCCGCCGCTCCGGTCACCCAAGCAATGAGATAACGAGCTCATTGACCGATTTATTCCCGGCCAGACTAAAATCGTATTGTTCTTGCTTGCCTTTATCCGTTTTCCTTCGCCGCCCGTGTCAGCAGCCGCTGATAAAACAGGCCGATGCCGATCAAAACCGCGCCAAGGCCGATGAAGGATAGTGCCCGTAGCACGCCTTCAAGCTCCGACATGTCGAAGATGAAGACTTTCAGCACGGCGATCGCGATCAGCGCGGCCGAGGCAATGCGCAGCACCTGCGATTTCAACCAAACGCCGGCTGTGAGTAACGCCACGCCGATGACCAGCCAGAGCGCCGAGTAAGTGTAGGTCTCCAGTTGGCCAAGCCCGCTCCACAGGCCGATGAATTCGCCCTTGAACAGGCGCCTCACCGACAGCGTGGCATAGGCGAAGGCAAGCACTGCGGCCACCAGAGCCAGCATCTGCGTATACCATTTCGGCCGCTTGTCCCTCGCATAGAGCGCCAGCCCGCCGGCGGCCGCCGCCGGCAGGAGATAACCAAGGAACAACAGGTTGAACACCGGGATCTGGCCGGTCGATTCGTCTGACAACAACGGGTTCAGCACCACGAAGTGCCTGACAACGATGAAGGCGACGGAGACCACGCCGGCGGCCATCGAACCGTAGCGCAGCACCGAGCTTGGCGAGCGGATGTCGATGGCGACGAGGATGGCGCCGGCGCCGATGGCGATCAGCGTGTAGATCGACTGTTCAGCGAGCGTCATGGCGCCGGTGTCGATGACGCCGCCATGCATGGCATGGCGCACCAGCATGGCGAGCGTGAGCAGCGCAAACAGCGCTGCCGCCGCTTCCATGGCGAGGCGTGGCCGGCCATTGGTGGTGCGGGCGAGCTGCCAGGCGGCAAAGCCGAAGGCGAGCGCCGGCACGCCGTAGCCCGGCAGCAGCCAGTTGAACACCGGTGTCGTCGACAGGAACTCGGCGCCGACAATAGTCGGGTCGAAGGCGACGCGGCCAAGCACCGCGATTACCGCGCCGACCGAAATCCAGCCGAGCACCGGATAGGAGCGCCAGCGCGTGGCCAGCGCCGGCACGATGGCCGCCGCACCGAGCAGGATGGTGGTCCAGCCGGAATCGAAAGCCATATGCAGCATCAAGAGCCCGGCGATGGCCGCGCCGCCCAGGGCAAACGACACCGCGATACCGCCCTTGAGCGGCGGCTCTTCTGCCCGCGCGATCCACTCGCCGCCGGCGGCGAAGACCGCGACCAGCAGTACTGCTGCGGCAGCGTAGACAAGGTCGCGGTCGAGATTGCCAAAGGTGAACCAGAGTGCCAGCAGGATGACCAGCGGCACGATGACGCCCCACGCCGCCCATGAGGCCGCGCGGATTTGCGTCCCGGCGGCGAACCTGCGCGCGGCCCAGAAGCCGGCGCCGATGAAGACCAGGCCAAGTGCGATGCCGATGCGCAATGTCAGCGCATTGGACGTGGCCAAGGGCAGTCCATCGACGCCCAGGGCACCGCCCGAAAAATCGGAAGCGATCGAGGTTGGCGGGATGATGCCGAGATAGATCAGCACCGTGACCAGTCCGGCCGCATAGAGGAGCGGCAGCGCCAGCGGACGATAGAGCGCGACGGCCACCATTGCGGCGATCACCACGGCGCCCGGCAAGGCATAGCCGGCGGCGGCAAAGACCGGGTCGACCGACAGGCCCAGCGCCGAAAATGCGACGAACAGACCAGGCACGATGGACGGCCAGTCGAAAGCCCCGGCTGGCCCGGCTTCATCGCCACGGCGAGCGAGCCAGACAAGGGCGAGCACGGCCAGTGTGACGGCGTCGATGAACAGGATGGCAGAGAGGTTCGCTCCCGGTGCATCGGTCATGTAAAGGATGGTCCAGACACCGGTACCGAAAAAGGCCGCCGCCATCAGCGACTTCCAGTCGCGCATGCGGGCGATGACGCCAGTGGCGGCGAGCACGATCGCGAGATAGCCGAACAGCGCCCAGGGATTGGGCGCCTGCGAGGCGATCAGCACCGGGGTCACCATGGCGCCGACGAGGCCGATGCCGGCCAGCGCCTGGCCATGGACCAGGGCTGCTGCGATCGTCGCCACGCCGATGGCGCCGAGCAGCGTGAAGGCGAGCGCCGGGCCAATGAAGCCGTAAATGCCATGCGCGGCATAGACGGTGCCGAACAGGATGAAGGCACCGGCGGCAGTCAGGATCGCTGGAATATAGGCGCCGGCAACGCCTTGCACCGGCACTTTGAAGCCGGTGCGGCGGATGAACTCGCCGCCGGCGACCAGCACAAGGCCGAGCACGCCGGCCATGGTCAGCCGCACCCCGGGGCCGAAAATGCCGGCCTCGATGGTGTAGCGGATCAGGAACAGGCCGCCCAGCGCCAGCGCGATGCCGCCGACCCAGACCGCCCAGCGAGTGCCGAGCGCCGTTTCGACGTCGGATCGGCGGGCGGCTTTCGCCGCGGCAGGTTCCGCTGCTTTCGGCGCCGCCTCGCTTGGCGCCCATGGCCCGGACACGACCTCACCGGTTGGGGGTTCCACCTCTGTATCCAGCGCCTGCGCGGCGACCGACTCGCTTACCACTGGTGGGGTGATATCGGCCGCGGCCGCTACGGCCGGAACCACATCGGCGGGCGCGGCCTGTTCGGACGGCTTGGCCAAGGGCGGCACGGCACCCGAAAGCACCAGGCTGCGCAGCGCGCCAAGCTCGCGCTCGACCAGGCCGATGCGGCTCTGCTGGCGCGAAATGATGACGAACAAGGCGATGATGGCGACAAGGCCGATCAGGCTTTCAAACATGGCGGTTCCCCCAAACCAGGCCAGTTTTCACTGACGTTCAGTCTCACTGACACTCAAATGCGGTGGCCAAACGGCCACAAAACTCAACGCGCTGCCAGATTGGCGGCCGGAAAGATCGAGCATGTTTCGGTGCCGAAAGCCAGCAACTTGCCGCCGGCATCCTTCAACGTCGCCTCCGACACCGCCAGCGTGCGGCCTTTGTGAACAACCTTGCCCTCGCAGACCACCTCGCCCGTCTTCGGCGTGATCGGCCGCGTCAAATTCACCTTGAACTCAGCCGTCGTGTAGGCCTCGCCCTTCTCGAGCAGCGTCTGCACGGCGCAGGCCAGTGCCGAATCGAGCAGCGTCGCCGCCCAGCCGCCATGCACGCTGCCCAGCGGGTTGAGGTGGCGCTCGTTGGGCACACCACGGAACACGGCATGGCCTTCCGACACTTCGGTCAGCGAGAAGCTGAGCTGGAAGGAGATCGGCGGCGCCGGATACTTGCCGTCGACGATGCGCTGCAGCAGCTCAAGACCAGTGTATTCCAGGATGTCGGCATTCGGAATGGTGCCGAGGCCAAGCGGCTAGACCCGGCCGGGCTAAAGTTCGACTTCGCTCATGTGATGATTTCTCTGGCCGCGTCCTCGCCGGCAATGGCCTTGCCGCGCGCGTGGTGCTTGCGCAAGGCGGCAAGGAAGCCGGCGCGAGCGTCGGGCGGCTCGATGCCGCGCGGCTCATAGACGTGGCGGGTGAAGAAGAAGCCGGTCAGCCGGAAGGCGTCGTCGACCGCTGCCGCATCGGCGCGCAGGCCGGAGCCGCGCTGCAGGAAGGCCGGCAGAGCCAGCATCTTGTCGCGCCATGGCAAGCCTGCTTCGCGCGATACCGCGCGACCCGATTTTGGCGAGACATAGGCAAGATCCTGCCGCGTGCCGGTCGCGGCGCATTGGCTGAGATCGAGGCCAAAGCCGAGTTCGTCCAGCACCAGAAGCTCGAAGCGCGCGACCAGTTCGCCGGCGGCGTCGGCATCGTCGAGATGGACGATCATCACGGCAAGCGTTTCGTAGAGACCTTCATGGGCGTCGCGCTCGGGCAACAGGCGCAGATGCGCGGCCATGGTCTGCAACCCGTAGACGGCCACCGCGCTGTCCATCAGCCGGGCCGCGTTCATCTCGATCGCCTCGGCCTGGAACGTGCCGAGATGTTCGTCAAGGCGCGCCCGCCACAACAGGTCGACACGATTGCCGGGCTGGAGAACGGGCTGCTGCTTGCGCGAACGGCCGCCACGAACAAGGCCGAGATGACGGCCATGCGCGCGCGTCATCACCTCGAGAATGGCGCTGGTTTCGCCATGCTTGCGGGTGCCGAGAATGATTCCCTCGTCGCGCCATTCCATACAAGGAGCTTTTCACCGGTTGGATGGCGAAATCAAGGTATGGGTTTGGTGCTCGACAGGCCGACACCTCGCATCAGCATACAAAAAGCCGCCCGCAGCGATGTGCTGCGGGCGGTCTGGTAAGGTCTGTCGATCGGTTAGAACGAGCGCTGGAAGCGGAGAATGCCGCCGATGTTGCTCTTCTTGCTAGCCTTGGTCCAGTTGCTGAAATCGGCGTCGCCGAACTTTCCAGCATTGAGGTAATCGACTTCAGCCGTGACCGTAAAGCCGGGCACAACGGTGTAGGCTACGTTAGCGGCGATGCCGAGGTTCTTCCAGTCGTCATAGGAGACCTGGGCGTTGAACGAGGTCTTGTCGTTGAACTTGTAGGTGCCACCGCCCCAGACTGCCCAGTTGCCGCCCCACTGTTTGTAGAAGCCGCGACCTTTGGCATTGATGGCGTTGGTCGGATCGGTGAGATTGTCATCCGTGCCGTAGCCGGCCATCAAGAACAGCGACAATTCGTTGGTTGCCTTCACGTCAAGGCGAACCTTGCCGGCGACCTCTTCGTAGTTGCTGTCATAGGCGACGACGCCGGTGATCGCGCCCCAATCGGCCTTGTACTTCAAGCCGCCGACGACATGCGGAACATAGCTGTCGATCGTATTGACGCCCGTGCCTTCTTCGAGCGAGACCAGCCCCGAAAAGCCATTGCCTGCGTCGAAGTAGTACTGAACGACGTTGCTCTCCTGCCCGCCATACGGAACCAGCGTATCCTGGATGACGTTGCCGGCATAGCCGATGAACGTATCGAAAGCCGTATCGTCCTTGCCGACGCGCAGGCCGCCGAGCTGAATCCAGGCGAAACGCAGCGAGAGAGACTTGTTACGGCCTTGCCAGTCGTCCGCATTGGAGGCGGCTTGATTAAGATAGTCGCCGCTGCTGTTGCCGTAGTTGAAGCGGGTCTCGGTGTAGGTCTTGAGGGTACCGAGCTCGGTCTCCTGACCGGTCCAGGTCTTCAGCGTGAAGCGGGTGTTCTTGTAGTAGGTTGAGTGCGTGTCGCCGGCGCTCTGGTGGTCCGGAACGTGGTTGACGCCGTCGAGCGAGCCGGCATCGCCGACGCCGATGTCATAACGGACATAGCCGCCGATGCGCAGGCAGGTCTCGGTGCCGGGGATATAGAAGTAACCGGCACCGTAGACGTCGCAGATCTTGACGTATTCGGCCGGCTCCGGTTCGGCGACGACGACAGCGTCAGCCGCGCGCGCGCCACTGACCGCGATCAGTGCCGCGGCTGAGCCGAGAAGGAGGCTCTTGATGTTCATTTTCTGACCTCTCCAGTCAAAGTTTTAAATGGCTTCGGATTTGTGGCTGGCGGCAATGTTTTCCCGCCTCACCCCCACAACGAAAAAGGCTCGCACCGCTTCCCCTTTTCGAGGGCGAACATACCCATCGATCTTCCGCCTTCAATGACGATTTTCGAAATAACGCCGATTCCGTTAACAGATTAATGCTGTGTTGCACAAATAACACTTATCCAATGCGCTATGGCACAATCGGCACAACGTCACATATTCAATATATATTGAGATTATTTCCTGGCTAACTATATTTTTCGGCACGCAATTCTTCTGTGATACCGCCAGGAATACGAAATATATGCCCCGTTTTCCGTGAAAACTGCCTGATTGTTTTCCGCCCGCCGATCATCAGATGACGCCAATCCGGCAAATGGTGCTCTGCTGTGACGAACCGCCGGGCGACACCGGCTAGGCAGCTTGGCTTCTTGCCGAAG
>NZ_RZRQ01000550.1:0-2453 GCF_003997785.1 Mesorhizobium sp. M7D.F.Ca.US.004.01.2.1
GCATAGGCGAGCAGCGGCAGCCCGACGATCAGCGCCAAGGCTGTCCACAACACCGGGAATTGCTGGCCGGTCGCCATCTGCCGTTGCCGCGCCTTGCGCGCGACGAACCACGCCATGCCGATGCCGACGAGCAGAGCGACGAAGATCAGCCAGGAGCCGTCGCCCCACACGGCGCGTGGAAAATAGAAGCCGCGCTGGTTGAGGAAGGAGCCGAACGGCAGATTGATGCTGTCGCGTGGTGCCGGCAGCACGGCCAGCACGCCGGAATACCAGAAGAAGATGACCAGCAGCGGCGGGATGTTGCGGAACACCTCGACATAGACCGTGCAGATCTTCCTGATCAGCCAGTTCTGCGAAAGCCGGCCGATGCCGACAATGAAGCCGATGATTGTCGCGGTGATGATGCCGACGATGGCGACGATGACAGTATTTAGGAAGCCGACCAGGATGGCGCGGCCATAGGTCGAATCCGATGAATAAGCGATAGCGCTCTCGCTGATGTCGAAGCCGGCGCGGCCCTTGAGGAAGCCGAAGCCCGAAGCGATGTGAAGGCGCGTCAGGTTGGCAATGACGTTGTGGGCAATCCACCAGACGCCCGCCACCAGCAGAACGACGACCAGCGCCTGGAAGAATATGCCCCGGACTTTCGGATCGTTGATAAAGGAACCGCGGCTGGGCTCCTCGCGAAGAACTTCCTGCGATGCCATTCGACCGTCCCCTGGAAAGAGAAACCGGAAGGCAGACGACCTGCCTCCCGGATCACATTTCGATCAGCGGATCGGCGGAGCGTATTGCAGGCCGCCCTTGGTCCACAGCGCGTTGATGCCGCGCGCGATCTTCAGCGGGCTGCCCGAACCGACATTGCGTTCGAACATTTCGCCATAATTGCCGACGGCCTTGACGATGTTGACGACCCAGTCATTGGAGACGCCGAGATCGGTGCCGATCTTGGTATCGGCTTCCTGGCCGAGCACGCGCTTGATCTCAGGGCTGGCCGAATTCTTCATTTCATCGACATTGGCCTTGGTGATGCCGAGCTCTTCAGCCTGCAACAGCGCGAAATAGGTCCACTTGACGATGTGGTACCACTGGTCGTCGCCCTGGCGAACGGCCGGCCCGAGGGGCTCCTTCGAGATGATCTCGGGCAGCACGACGTGATCGGCCGGCGATCCCAGCGTCAGGCGAATGCCATAGAGGCCCGACTGATCGGTGGTGTAGACGTCGCAGCGGCCGGCGTCATAGGCAGCGTTGACCTCTTCCAGCTTTTCGAAGACGACCGGATTGTACTCCATCTTGTTGGCCTTGAAGTAGTCGGCGAGGTTGAGCTCGGTGGTCGTGCCGCTCTGCACGCAGACGGCGGCGCCGGAAAGCTGCAACGCGGAATTGACGCCCGGCAGCTTCTTGGCATTGATCATGAAACCCTGGCCGTCATAGTAGGTGACGCCGATGAAATTCAGGCCAAGTGCCGTGTCGCGGTTGATCGTCCAGGTGGTGTTGCGCGACAGGATGTCGATCTCGCCGGACTGCAGCGCGGTGAACCGCTCCTTGGCGCTGAGCGGCGTGAACTTGACCTTGGTGCCGTCACCAAAGACGGCGGCCGCGACAGCGCGGCAGAAATCCGCGTCGATGCCTTGCCAGTCACCCTTGTCGTCTGGCGCCGAGAAACCGGCGAGGCCGGTCGAGACGCCACACTGGATGAAGCCCTTCGCCTTGACGGTGTCGAGCGTGGTTGCCGACGCGGCCGACGCCACCAACCCAAGCGTGGCGGCGCCAAGAATGCCGATAGCAATATGTTTCATGACCCACAGACCCTTCTTCTGTTTTTCAGGGCAAACCCTGATTTTTTTCCCGTGTGAACGCAGTTCCCATTCCGGCCCATTCCCGGAACCCCGCATCGTAACCGACGCGCCGCCTCCCATTCACAAATGTCATCGAAGGCGATAATTCCTGTGAGGTCAAGGGAAATGACCGAAACCGAAAGAGTTTGAAAACCGATTGCCGCAAATGCCTGATTTACAGACAAACGCGCCCGCGATTTGGTCAGTAGCGCAAATAAAGGCGGCAAAGCTCATTCAATGCCAATGCGAGGCCAATGCGGACCGCGGTAGCGAAATCCTTCCCAGGCAACATCTCGGCGTTATTGACCTCAATGCGCAATGAATTGCCATATCCAAAGACTGTCATCTGTCAGTTGCGGGCCAATACTGGCCGGAGACAAGGGCTGTTCTCAAAGGGCTCGAAAGACGAACCAGGCGCCGATCGCAGCCATCAACGCGCCCGAGACGCGCGGGATCAACTGCCCGGTCGGGACCGTCTTCTCCAGGAGAACAAGGATGGCGATGCCGGCGATCCACAGCACGTTCATGACGCCACCGACGAACAGCAGAGCCATCAGGGCCCAGCAGCAACCCAGACAATAGGCGCCGTGATCGATGCCGAGCCGAAGCGCGCCG
>NZ_RZRQ01000551.1:0-2450 GCF_003997785.1 Mesorhizobium sp. M7D.F.Ca.US.004.01.2.1
GCGAATAACAAGTATGTTTTCGTCCGATAAGCCTGCCTGACATCCGAGACCATGCTTTGCGAGAGATCGTCCATGCGGTCGATCTCCCGCGTTGCCGATGTGTCGATCAACATGGTTTCGAAGCTGCTTGTCGATGCCGCCAAATTCTGCGCCAATCTGCACGACCGCGAAGTCCGCAATGTGGCTTCCAAGCGCGTCCAGTGCGATGAAATCTGGTCGTTTGTCGGCGCAAAGGCGAAGAACGTTTCGACCATGAAGAACCATGTCGAGGGCGCGGCGACGTGTGGACTTGGACCGCGCTGGATAGCGACAGCAAGCTTATCATTTCCTGGCTGATCGGCGGTCGCGACGGCGAATATGCGCTGGCCTTCATGGACGAGGTGAAGGACCGTCTTGCCAATCGCGTCCAGCTTATGACGGACGGCCATCGCGCCTGTCTGAACGCCGTCGAGGAAGCCTCTGGAGCGGACATCGATTACGCTATGCTGATCAAGCAGTATGGCGAGCCGGAGAGCAATAAGTCTCCAGAGCGCCGCTACAGCCCCTCCGTCTGCAGTGGCGCGACCAAGACGCGGATCGAAGGCAATCCCGATCCGGTGCATGTCAGCACGTCGCATATAGAGCGCGCCAACCTCACGATGCGGATGGCAAACCGCCGCTTCACGCGCTTGACCAATGCGTTCTCAAGAAGTTCGACAACCACGTCCACATGATCGCGATCTACACGGTTTGGTACAACTTCATCAAAATGCACAAGACGTTGAAAATGACGCCGCCAATGGCGGCTGGCGTGTCGCAGACGCTTTGGTCGATGGAAGATCTTTTCGAGAAGATGGACGCTGTAGCGCCGAAGCCGGGTAAGCGCGGTCCGTACAAAAAGAAGGTCGCCTAAGCGGCTATCTGCCCTTCACGCTGTTCTTGCCGACTATCGAGAGCTTCGGCCCGTGGGCTTCCCGGATGATCTTGGCGGCTTCGTCTCTGGTTATGCCAACCTTGCGGGCATAGTAGGCGGCTTCCGCGTCAAGCCCGCCCTCTAACGGCGCATCAATCGCCTGCTTGGCCTTCTGCTTCGCCTTCTTGCCCATAAGACGAATCATAGCACATCGCGAGGCGTGGCTGAATGGTCGCTCTGAGGTCGCTAAAATTTCAAACTGAGACACTACGTGTGCCGCGAACACACCAACAGAGAAGGGGGTGTGGAGCTGCAAGGGAGATGAGGGCAGGCCCCTCGGAGCCGGCGATCAGGCGCAGGCTCCAATCCACTGCGAGCTGCTGGCGTTAAGAGCGCTGGTGGTGAGCGTCGCAGGAAAAGGCGGGGGTAAAACCCGTCAGGTGAGATCCGGAGAGACGAGCGCAAGCGAACCGCTGATGACGTGCCGAAATTCACAGGACGATGTCGAAACCAGAGGGAAGGTAGTGGCCTCTGGGACCAGTTTGGGCGGAGCCCTGGAGCCCGGCCCGAGCGGCATCCGGCTTGGAGGCGGCGTGAATCCGGATCAGGCTCTTTTGTGGAACGCGGGAACCTGTCGCCCCGATGTTAAGGGAGAAGCTCAAGCGGGAAATCCCCGCAAGGGCGAGAGTACCGATGCGGGGCACAGGGACGGAGCAGTCCGTAGTAGGGGTGAAGGCTCTGTAATGGGGCTGGACCGAAGGGGCTGCAGTATCCCGCCAAGGTCAGGCGGCCAACCGGCGACGGGAGGAGCCGCATGACCAAGGCAAAGCCGTTTGACATCCCGAAGCGGGAAGTCTGGGAGGCTTTCAAGAAGGTGAAGGCCAACCAAGGAGCGGCTGAAGTAGACGGACAGTCGATTGCTGACTTTGAGGTTGATCTAACTGGTAACCTCTACAAGCTCTGGAACCGGCTGTCCTCGGGAAGCTATCTCCCCCAACCGGTGCGGCGGGTGGACATTCCGAAGGCGGCGGGCGGAACGCGGCCGTTGGGCATACCAACGGTGTCGGATCGCATCGCGCAAGAAGTTGTCCGACGGTATCTGGAGCCTCGACTGGACCCGTTGTTCCATGTCGACTCCTACGGCTACCGGCCCGGCCGCTCGGCGATCGACGCCGTGCGCACGGCCCGTCAGCGCTGCTGGCGACACGACTGGGTGCTCGACCTCGACATAAAGGCGTTCTTCGACACGATTCCACACGATCTGCTCCTCAAGGCTGTGCGGGCACATACCGACTGCCGCTGGGTACTGCTCTATGTGGAGCGCTGGTTGATGGCGCCGGTGCAAAGGGAAGATGGCTGCATCGAGCCACGGGAGGCTGGAACCCCGCAGGGATCGGTCGTGAGTCCGATCCTGGCGAATCTGTTCCTGCATTACGCGTTCGACCTGTGGATGACACGAACCCATCCGGCTGTTCCATTTGAGCGGTACGCGGATGACGTGATCTGCCACTGCCGAACCCAATCCGCGGCCGAAGCCTTGCGCGCCGCTCTAGCGGAG
>NZ_RZRQ01000552.1:0-2447 GCF_003997785.1 Mesorhizobium sp. M7D.F.Ca.US.004.01.2.1
CCGTGGCCGGCCGCATGCCTGGCCACATGAACGTGCTGCTCGCCGAAGCCAATGTGCCTTACGACGAAGTGTTCGAGCTCGAGGACATCAACTCTGAATTCGCGCAGGCCGATGTGGCCTATGTCATTGGCGCCAACGACGTCACCAACCCTTCGGCCCGCGACGACAAGTCGTCGCCGATCTACGGCATGCCGATCCTCGATGTCGACAAGGCGCGCACCTGCCTGTTCGTCAAGCGCTCGCTCGGCTCCGGCTATGCCGGCATCGACAACACGCTGTTCTACAAGGACGGCACCATGATGTTGCTCGGCGACGCCAAGAAGATGACCGAGGAAATCGTCAAGGCCATGGATCACTGAGTTCCAGACGTCAGCTGGCAACCGGCCTCACCGATCTCACGGCAGGATCGGCAAGAGTTCAGTGAGAAAAAACAGGGAGCTCATCAGCCCTGTCACAGGCATAAAATGAACAGAGGGAAGCCTGCAGGGACCAATGCTGTGGCTGTCGGCCAGGTCATCCAGCAAAACCAGTTCTGGGCTGTGACCAAAAACACGCAATGCCGCCATTTCCTCCGGATCCTCCTTGCGAGGTACGCAAAGAACGAATTCGAAACCGGTCTCGGCAAGGCTAAGGCCGCGCCAATGCCGCGCCCTTCTCCCCCGCCGCCATGTCCCAGGAGAAGGGCCACCTGTCATTTCGCCTCACGAATTGTCCAACGTTCCCGAAAACCGAGCGAGTCGGTCTCGTGTGACGTTCGTGCATCCGACTATATTCTCGCTTTTGTCGTCCGCGGCGTTGCCAGGAGCAAGCTTGTCTCGCTCCCAGTTATGCCTTGCAGGAGACGAATGCGTCGTAGGATGGAATCGAAATCAGTCAGGGAGCGTGCACTGATTTCGACCACCAGATCCCAACGGCCATTGGTGGTGTGGATCGCGGAAACCTCGGGAAATCCTCCCAACCCCTTTATGACACGCGCGGTCGCGTGACCCTCGATTTCAACCAACATGATGCCGCGCACGGCCTGGTCGACCGCGTCCGCGCGCAGGATTACCGTATAGCCGATAATATCCCCAGCGGCCTCCAGCCGCTCCATGCGCGAGCGCACTGTGGCGCGCGAAACCCCGAGCTCACTGGCCAGGTCTGAAATTGACCGGCGAGCATCGTGACGCAGGACGGTGATGAGCCGTTGGTTTAGCGAGTCCATAGGGGTCCATATCGGCATATAAAACGAGCAATCTGATAAGCTGATTTGATGCTTTTGCCAAACTGTTCTCTTCACCTCGCCACTCCGCGCCGGTTCAATGTCGTGAGTGAGGGAGAGCTTTGGATGCGCATTAGAATCATTGGTGCACCAGTACAGGATGGCGCCGGCCGCATGGGTTGCGAGATGGGGCCGAGCGCGTTGCGCACAGCCGGACTGGTCGCTACTCTGCAGGAATTAGGCCATGAGGTGGAGGACTGGGGCACAGTGCAACCCGCCGCTGCGCAGCCTCTCGTCCACGACAACACCGCGCTGAAGTCCCTGCCACAGATCGCGGCGTGGACAAAAGCCATTGCCGAGACTGCCTTCCTGGCCTGCGACGATGCGATGCCGATCTTTCTTGGTGGCGACCATTCCATGACCGCCGGCAGCCTGTCTGGCGTGGCGCATCGCGCGGCCGAGCAGGGCAGGCCGCTTTTCGTGCTCTGGCTCGATGCACATCCCGACTTTCATACGCTTGACACGACAGCCAGCGGGAATTTGCATGGCGTACCGCTCGCCTATGCCAGCGGCCAGCCAGGCTTTGCCGGCTATTTCCCCGATCTTAAGACACCGGTCGATCCGGGGCGTATCTGTGCAATGGGCTTACGAAGCGTGGACGTGGCAGAGCGGACCGCTCTCAACGTGGCCGGTGTGACCGCGCACGACATGCGCGCCATTGATGAGCACGGCATCGGCAAGCTGTTGCGCACATTTCTTGCCGGCGTCGAGGCGGAACAGGGGATGTTGCACGTCTCGCTCGATGTCGATTTTCTCGACCCTGCCATAGCGCCGGCTGTCGGCACCACCGCGGCGCCCGAAAAAGCGGCATGAATTTGCAAGCCGACACCGCAACTGACTTCAGACAGAAGTCGAGCCGCGTGGCTGTCGGCCTAACCGTGAAGATGCGGACAAGCGCCATCTGCCGAAAGCCCGCTGCTGCGAAAGGCGCGGCGGGGCCTCACCTCGAAGCTGCAGTGTCATGATCCGTGAGGCTAGGTCTTCTCTCCAGCGCTGGGCGAGTTGTAACGGGCGGAGAGCCTCTCTCACATATGCGGCGCAGGTCACCCTCCGGAGACCAGCGCAGGAATGGCCAAAGGCTCATTCGCCTCGTCAAGGATCGAGAAACTATAGCGACCCTGCGCGTCAAGGTCGACGGAGTAGCTCAGGCGGTCCAGTATGTTGTTATCCTGGTCGAAAGTGACGA
>NZ_RZRQ01000553.1:0-2445 GCF_003997785.1 Mesorhizobium sp. M7D.F.Ca.US.004.01.2.1
TGCTGAAGCTGATCGGCGACGACTTTGACGAAAATCTCGTCAACCGCGTCTGCGAGCAGGTGCTGACCGACCGCGTGCGCAGCCCGACCGACCGCCAGCGCCTGCCGCTGCGCGCTCGCCTCGGCGTCCAGAACTCGAAAGTGCTGACCATCATCGAACTGATGGAGGCTAACCTGTCCGAGCCGCTGTCGCTTATCGAGATCGCCGACCATGTCGACCTGTCGCGGCGTCAGATCGAACGACTGTTCCGCACCGAGATGGGCCGCTCCCCTGCCCGCTATTACCTCGAGATCCGGCTCGACCGCGCCAGGCACCTGCTGATCCAGTCGTCGATGCCGGTAGTCGAAGTGGCGGTCGCCTGCGGCTTCGTCTCGGCCTCGCATTTCTCAAAATGCTACCGCGAACTCTACGCCCGCTCGCCGCAGCAGGAGCGCGTCGACCGCAAGCAGCTGCTGGCGGCCTGATCCGATAGATCTGGGAAGCTTACGCCGTCTGCGCCGTGCGCATCGCTTCGACGCGGATGTCCTCGGTCAGCCGTGCCTTCAGCGCCGAGAATTCCGGGCTGGTCTTCAGCGTGTAGTGGCGCGGGTGCGGCAGGTCGACGGCGACATCCGACTTGATGCGGCCGGGCCGCGCCGTCATCACGATCACGCGCGAGGCCATGAAGATGGCTTCCTCGATGTCGTGAGTGACGAACAGCACCGTCTTCTTGCGCCGTTCCCAGATACCGAGCAAAAGCTCCTGCATCAGACCGCGGGTCTGGTTGTCGAGCGCGCCGAATGGCTCGTCCAGCAAAAGGATCTCGGGATCGTTGGCCAGCGCCCGTGCGATCGCCGTACGCTGCTGCATGCCGCCGGAGAGCTGCTTCGGCCAGTGGTTTTCGAACCCCTTCAGCCCGACAAGGTCAACATAGGAAGCAACGATCCCGTCCCGCTCCTCTTCGGGCATGCCGCGTTCGCGCAGGCCGAAGGCGATGTTTTCGGCGACCGTCAGCCAGGGAAACAGCGTGTAGGACTGGAAGACCATGCCGCGGTCCGGCCCCGGCTGGGTCACCGCCTTGCCGTCGAGCAGTACGCGGCCTTCGCTTGGCGCTTCCAGGCCGGCGACGATCCTGAGCAATGTCGACTTACCGCAGCCCGATGGTCCGAGGATGGTGATAAAGTCGTTGGCGGCAAGTGCCAGGTCGATTGGCATCAAGGCCTTGACCGGTTCTCCGCCGCGCACGCCGGCGAAAGTGCGCGAGGCGCCTTCGATGAGAAGCTTGCTCACGCCAGGCTCCACGGAAAGAGCCAGCGGTTGAAGGCCTTGAAGGCGAAATCGGACAACAGCCCGATCAGCCCGATGATGATGATGCCGAAGATGATCTGTCCCGTCGCCAGCCGCGACTGGCTGTTGATGATCATGTAGCCGATGCCGGATGACGAGCCGATCAGCTCGGCGACGATGACATAGGTCCAGGCCCAGCCGAGCACCAGACGCAGCGTCTCGGCGATCTCGGGCGCATTGGCCGGCATGATCACCCGTCTGACGATGCCGTTGTTGGTGGAGCCCAGCGTATAGGCAGCCTCGACCAGGTCGCGTCTTGTACTGCCGACCTTGACCGCGATGATCAGGATGATCTGGAACACCGAGCCGACGAAGATGACGAGCAGCTTCTCCAGCTCACCGATACCGGCCCACAAGATGAGCAGCGGAATGAAGGCCGAGGCCGGAAGATAGCGGGCGAAGGAGACGAATGGCTCCAGAAACGCCTCCACCGGCTTCCAGGCGCCCATCGCGATGCCGATCGGCACCGCGACAACCGACGCCAGCAGGAACCCGCCGAAAACCCGCCAGATGGTGATCAATATGTCGAGCCAGAAACGGTCCTCGACCAGCAGTCGCCAGCCGTCCCGCAGCATCGACAGCGGATCGGCGAGGAAGATGCGGTTGACGTGGCCGCCAAGCGTGATCCACGCCCAGAAGGCGACGAACAGCACGAAGAAGGAAATGCCGAGCACGGTCCGGATGCCCGGCGGTACTGGCTGCAAGGGGCGCATCGTCAAATCGTCCCCATCTTTCAAATCGTCATTTGTCCAGGAGAAGGCGGCGACGCCAGGCGCCGCCGCATGATGGTCAAAGGCCGGACTGTCAGTTCGACACCGCGCTGGTGTCGGCCAGCGTGGTGACGTCGGGCGCTTCCTTGATCAGTCCCATCTGCAGCAGCAGCTCGCCGGCGGTCTTGGAAAAATCCTGGAATTCCTTGGTGAAGAACTGCTTGTTCTCCGCCTTGTCGGCCCATTTCAGGTACTTCGCCGAATCCTCGAACTCCTTGGCAGACTGCTTCACGTCGGCGCCCATGATCTCATAGGATTTCTGCGGATCGCTCTTGATCAGGTCGAGCGCGTCGAAATAGCTGTCGGCCAGCGCCTTGGCGGCATCCGGATTGGCCTTGAGGAATTCGGG
>NZ_RZRQ01000554.1:0-2426 GCF_003997785.1 Mesorhizobium sp. M7D.F.Ca.US.004.01.2.1
GCCAGTGAACCGGGAACCGCCATGCTTGGTCTCATGCTCGGCACCGTTGCGGGCGCGACATTCAGCGGCCGCACGATTGCCCGGTTCGTTCACTACAAGCGGATCGCGATGGTAGGGGTGACCTTCGCCATCCTGTGCCTCGGCATACTCGGCCTGGTGGCGGGGCATGCTTCGCTGCTGATCGTCGAGATCCTGACGACCTGCATCGGCCTGGGCAGCGGCACGACATTTCCGGTTGCCACTGTGTCGGTTCAGAATGCCGTCGACCAGGCCCATCTCGGCGTTGCCACCGGCGTACTGACCTTCCTTCGCTCTTTAGGCAGCGCGCTTGGCGTCGCCATCCTTGGTGCGGTCGCGCTTGGCTACGGCCTGCCGCTTGCTGGAGAAGGCACCCAGGCGGCCAGCACCGCCGTCGAGGCCCTGGCGTTCGTGATGATCTTCTTCACCGCGGCAGCGATGCTGGTCATGGCGCTCGTCGCGCTGGTGCTGATGCCGGAAAAGCCGCTGCGCGGCCATCCCGAGGCTCCGGTGCTAGCTGACTGACAAAAGACGTGAAGCGCGTCGGCTGCATTTGATTCAAAGCGACGCGTTTCAGGAAGCTTCCACCACGCCGAGCTTCTTCTGCAGGCTGGTCGAGGAGGTCGTATACTGGAAGACGATACGCTCGCCGGGGCTGATGACGCGCTTGGCGGCCTGCGCCATCAGCGCCACCTCGTGGAAGCCCGATAGGATCAGCTTCAGCTTGCCCGGATACCAGTTGATGTCGCCGACCGCGAAAATGCCTGGCACCGATGTCTGGAACTTCTCGGTATCGACCGGAATGAGGTTCTCGTGAAGATTGAGGCCCCATTCTGCGATCGGGCCGAGCTTCATGGTCAGGCCGAAGAACGGCAGCATGCGCGTGCAAGGCACCTCGACATCGCCGTCCGGCCCCTTGATGGTGGCCGATGACAGCTGGCCGTCGGCGCCGGTCAATCCGGTCACTTGCCCGACTTGGAAATGCAGCTGCTTCATCTCCTGCATGGCATACATCTTGTTGACGCTGTCGGGCGCCGCGCGGAATTCGGGCCGCCGGTGCACCAGCGTCACGCTCCTTGCCACCGGCTGCAGGTTGAGCGTCCAGTCGAGCGCCGAGTCGCCGCCGCCGACAATGACAAGGTCGTGGCCGCGAAAATCCTCCATCCGGCGCACCGAATAGAAGACACTCTTGCCTTCATAGGGCTCGATGCCCGGGATCGGCGGACGCTTGGGCTGGAAGGAGCCGCCGCCGGCGGCAATCACCACCACCTTGGCCTCGAACACCTCATTCTCGTCGGTGGTGACGCGAAAACTGCCGTCCTCCAGCTTTTCCAGGCTGGAAACCATGCGGTTGTAGGTGAAATCGGGCTTGAACGGCGCGATCTGCTCGAGCAGTTTGTCGACCAACCCCTGCGCCGAGATCGAAGGCCAGCCTGGAATGTCGTAGATCGGCTTTTCCGGATAGAGTTCCGCGCATTGGCCGCCTGGCCGGTCGAGAATGTCGATCAGGTGGCACTTCATGTCGAACAGGCCGAGTTCGAACACGGCGAAGAGGCCGACAGGCCCTGCCCCGACAATAAGCACGTCTGTCTTGGTGATGTCGGTCATGCGATGCGCCTCGCTGTGTGTTGTCGAGACACTGCATGAGCAATCCGCCGCTGCCAAGCAGCAGCCGGCAAAAAACCGGTGTCTCAGCCCTGGCGGGCGGGCACCCGCACGACCAGACCGTCGAGCGCGTCGCGCACCTTGATCTGGCACGACAGCCGTGAGTTCGGCTGGACGTCGTAGGCGAAGTCCAGCATGTCCTCTTCCATCGCTTCCGGCTCGCCGACTTCAGCCGTCCATGCTTCGTCGACATAGACGTGACAGGTGGCGCAGGCGCAGGCGCCGCCGCATTCCGCCTCGATCCCGGGAACGGCGTTGCGGATCGCGTTCTCCATGACCGTCGAGCCGTTCTCGGCGTCCATGTCGAAATGTGTGCCGTCATGGGCGATGAAAGTCAGCTTGGTCATTTGTCACCTGAAGGGAGTCTCAGCCGAGATAATCACTCCGGCGAGCAAGTCAACTGCCGCGCGAAAGCGTCGCTCCGTGACGTTTTTCCGCAAACCGGGTTTGGCGTGGGATTCAGCGATTGATGGCGGCGATGAAATCGCGCACTTCGTCGATCAGCGTGCCGAGCCGTCTGAGCGTCTGGTTGTCTTCCGGCTGGTGCTCGATCTCGGTGGCACAATCGGCGATGGCAAAGGCACCGACACCCCGTGCCGAACCCTTCAGCCCATGCGCCAGCAGAAGCCGGTTCTTGATGTCGGCATCGAGTATTTTGTCGCGCACCGACAGCGCCTGTTGTACAAACAGCGCCAGCACCTCTTGCTCGAGGCTGCGGTCGCCCATCGTCTGGCGGGCAAGGT
>NZ_RZRQ01000555.1:0-2424 GCF_003997785.1 Mesorhizobium sp. M7D.F.Ca.US.004.01.2.1
CATGGGAGTTGTCTCCTCAGACACTTGTTGGTTTCGGGGTAATCTGCGGGGGCGTAGAAGGTCTTTCGATCTCTCACGCAGTTAGCAATCGGCTCGGCCCGCTCAGCGGATCGACTGCTTTTGGGAAATCGGCGAGGTAGCTTGAAAGACCTAAAGAAGGCGCATTACTGCCATGCAGCCTGATCATTCTGTGACGAATGCGTCGTTTTGGTAGGCCGCCTCGCGAGGACGCTAGGTACGCCCTTGTTCAGCGCTCATAATCGTTATCGTTCGAGCGCTGCGTCTTGCGGTCCTGCTCTTCCGCCTGATGAGCCTTCTGCTTGTTGGCGTCCTTCTGCTTGGCTCTCATCTCCTGCTCGGTGCCAGTGCGCGGCTGCTCCAGCTGGCGGGGATCGTCCCGACTTGGAAGGTCTTGCCCTCGCGCCTCGCGCTCGGGGATCGGCTCGCCACTGCCACCACCACGACGCTGTTGCTGCCGCTCGAATTGCAGCCGTGCGAGACGGTCGTGCATCTTGTCGTTGACCTCTTCACGATACTGTTCGAACTGTCCTTGATGGGCCGGCGGCAGCGTCTCGCGCATGTTGTCCAGAGCCTGATTGACGCGGGCCATCTGACGCCGCATTTCCAAGGGGGTTTGCGCCATGTTCAAATCTCCTATCAGTGCATTTAATTCTCTCATACCGGGATGAGACAGGAAAGACTTCTGACCCGTTTGATCAGCTCCGCGACCCGCGGCAGGACCTGGCTGCCCCTCCCCTGCTCGATCGCGACGGAACCGCAGAAAATTGTTGCCGATCGACTCCGCTGCCGTGAGAGCCTGACCGACCACGCCCGCGGTCCGCATCGTCGTCACAGTCTTTTGCCATGCGGCAGCGATTGCATCGCCGTTCACCACAAGGGACTGTCCATCCAAACGGCGTTGCCGCTTCGCCTCCACCCGCTCGATCGTCCTTGCGCTGACCTGGTAGCGCGGATCGCTCTGGGCGCGGCTGTAGGCTCCGGCATGCTCCTTCGTGAAGGGCCGCGTCATCGCATGATCCATGCGCCGCGTCGCCACCATCGCGATGCCGTTCTCGCGTGCTTTTTCCGCAAAGGCCTCGCGCCAGGCGACCAGATCTGGCTTGTAGAATTTCAGGCGCTCACCGTCGGCTGACCGTGCCTGCACCATCGCGTGGATATGGACGTGCTTGGTGTCCTTGTGATGCGCCAGGACGAACTTGTATCCTGGCGCGCGATCCTCCATCACGGCGCGCGCCGCGGCCATGACGGCGTTGGCATCGGTGCCGGCTCTTGCCGAAAAAAGCAGGTGATAGGCATTGCGGCGCGCACGCCCCGAAAACTGCGGGCGCCATTGTTCATAGACCGAAGCCGCCGCCTTGGTGGAATTCTTCACCCCGGGTACAGGCTCGCCATTTGCGTGGCGGACTTGGTTGTGGGTGCGGATGAACTTCTGCAGGAAATATTTCGCCTTGGGTTCGCGGCTCACGGCCGCCGTTACCTCTGCCTTGGCGACCACCCCCGCCGCGCCCATGGCCTCGGACAACCGCGCCTCGATCTTGTCGAGCGCCTTGCTGCGCGAATTCCCCCGACCGCCGGCAAGCACCTTGGCGAGCGGCCCTGCCCGCTCATCGGTGTGCGCATAAACCTGCACCGTCTGTCCATCCTGTGCATAGATGAACGGTTTTGCGCGGAAGGCCTTGTTCAACGCTTCGCTCAGGACGGCACCGGTGACCTCGCCGGCGAGCTCGAAACGAACCTCGATAAAATTGGTATTTTCCAAGGGCGGTTCGAACGTCTCGCAAAACGTTTCCAGGAACGCCTTTCGTGCGCCGCCTCTCGCAAGGACCTGTCCATCCTCGTCAAAAATCTCGATGTCGTGCTTCTCGCCTTTTTCGTCGTCGCGCTTCCCAATGTAATTGAGCAGCCGAGCGGCGGCTTCCTTGGTCGAGGGCGGATTGGGCATGACCTTGAACACAGCAGGCTGCGCGCCCGCCGCATAGCCTGCCCGCGCCGCCACGGCCCGCGCTTGATAGGCGACCCGCGCTGCTCGGCCTGGATCGCTTGCGCGACCCGCACCACGGCTGCCACCACCACCGCGCCGCTTCCAGTCCTCCTCCTCTTCCGGCCGAAAACCGGCAAGCGTGGCGCCATAGACCATGATCGGGGCGCTAGCGGCTTTGGCCGAGCTCGCAGCCGCGGCGGACTTCGGAGTCTTGCTGGAGACGGAGCTCCCGACCACTCCTGTCCCTCCCGGCGACGAACGAGGAGGGTTCCTGCCGCCACTGACCATCGAGCCGGCGTGCCCTTGCCCGAGGCGTCCGCCGCCACCGGTCCGCTCATAACTCTTCATCGCCTGGAATTCGCTGGCCTCGCGTCGGGCGCCCGTCAGAGACTTGTCATCGTCCAGGTCCTCACGCTTCACAC
>NZ_RZRQ01000556.1:0-2406 GCF_003997785.1 Mesorhizobium sp. M7D.F.Ca.US.004.01.2.1
GCCGCTATGCGCTCACGGCTTCCGATCTGGAGGCGATGATCGGCCGCAACCAGTCGCTGAGGGGTTTCGCGCTGCTGCCGCTGCTGTCTCCCGACGTATTGAGAGCCAGCCTGTCCGAGCTGTTCAATCTGGCGGCAAGCGGCCGGCTTCGGGTTGCGATCGGCGGCCGCTTTCCGCTCGATCAGGCCGGCGAAGCGCACCAGCTGCTGGAGGAGCGCCGCTCGACAGGGAAGGTGGTGTTGATGCCCTAGCATCGCCATAGCGGGGATGCGACGCCAATCGGGATTGGACCTCTACATCGATGGTCCTGCCATCTGGCCGCGCCGTCTTGCCCTGATATATCCGGCTGCAATCCATCACATGAGTGAAGCCGTGAAGACATCCAGCCTGACCGGCGCCGTTTCCCCGATGATCCCGGTGCTCGTATGCGCGCTCGGGATCTTCCTGCTGTCCGGGATGGATGCGGCGATGAAGACGCTGGTCATTGCGGTCGGCGTCTACAACACGGTGCTGTGGCGCAGCATGGTGGCGACTGTCGTCGCGGGTGCGGCCTGGTCAGTAGGGACGCGCTCAAAGCCGGCCCTTCCGGTGCTGAGACTGCATGCGCTGCGTGCCGCAATTGTCGGCATCGTTCTGATATCCTTTTTTTGGGGCCTCGCCAGGCTGCCGCTCGCCGAGGCGATCGGGCTCAGCTTCGTCGCGCCCCTGTTTGCGCTGTTCCTCGCCGCGCTGCTGCTGGGCGAACGGATCCGGCGGCAGGCTGTCTGGGCATCCTTGGCCGGCATCGCGGGCGTCGCGATCATCATGGCCGGCCAGTTCGGGCAGGCAAGCTATTCCAGAGATGCCATGCTTGGCACGGCAGCGGTGCTCGTATCGACGGTGTTCTACGGCTACAATCTGATCCTCGCCCGGCAACAGGCGCAGTTGGCCAAGCCGATCGAGATCATGTTGTTCCAGAACCTATGCGTTGCAATCATCCTCGGCCTCGCCGCACCCTGGCTCGCCGTCGCCCCGCCGACCGATCTCTGGCTTCCTTTGGCCGGGGTGACGGTGCTGTCGCTTGCCGGGCAATTCCTGATGAGCTGGTCCTACGCCCGTGCCGAAGCGCAATATCTGATCCCGACCGAATACTCGGCCTTCATCTGGGCGGTCGCGCTTGGCTGGTTCTTCTTCGGCGAGGAGGCGACCTGGACCACGCTGACCGGAGCATGCCTGATCGTCGCCGGCTGCCTGATCGCCGCGCGGGCAAATCCCAGGCTTGCCGAGCCAATCGAGGCGGCGGTTTGAGGAAGTCATGTGATGCCGGGATCACGCCCGCGCGTTACTCGGGAAGACCGGCTTTGCGAAAGCCATCAACGAAATGCTCGAGCGTAGCGGCGTCGCGGAACGGCTCCATCGTGACCCAATGGCTGGTTGTAAAATGCGGGTTGCCGACGAGGAACAGTTCGGCCTCCGCGCGCGCCTCGTCGAGCCGGCCGAGTTGCGCCAGGCTTGCCGCCAGGAAACGGCGTGAGCTTGTGCGATAGGTCTCGTCCCTGAGCAGGGTCTCGACAGCGGCGTCGTAATCGCGCGCCGCATATTGCGCCTGGCCGAGCGTCATATGATACCAGCTTGCCGGAAACGGGTTCAGCCGGAACGCCTTGCTGATATGCTCGAGACCCTCTTCGACCCGTCCGGCCAGGACCGCGATGTCGGACAATGCCGCCCAGGTGTCGGCCTCGTTCGGGTCGAGTTCGATCGCCTTGGCGAATTCCGCATCTGCTTCAGTGAAGCTGCGCTCGTAGGCAAGCAGGTAAGCCAGTATCCAGCGACAGCCGGCATCGTTGGGATCGATCGCCACGGCCTTGCGGGCCAGTTCCAAGGCAACGCTGCGGGCGGCTTCGGTTGGTCCGCCCCAATGCACCTGTCCCATCCAGTGGTTCATGGCAAGCCAGCGATAGGGCTCGGCGTATTCGGGATCGAGCGACACCGCGCGCGTGAGCATCAGATGCGCTTCCTGCGCCATCTGCGGCGAGTCGTCGATCAGCCTGCGCGCCCGCACGCAGAGGTCGTAGGCCTCGAGATTTCGGGGTCGGTTGCGCGGCGGCGATGCGCGCAGCCGGCCGAGCAACGCCTCCACGATCTTGGCCGTCACCTCGTCCTGAACCGCAAAGATATCTTCCAGGCCGCGATCGAAGCGTTCCGCCCATAGATGATCGCCGCTCACCGCATCGACCAACTGGGCGTTGATGCGCACGCGCCCCGCGGCACGTCTTGCACTACCCTCCAGCAGATAGCGCACGCCAAGATCCCCGGCGATCTCGCGCACGTCCATCGCTTTTCCCTTGTAGGCAAAGGCCGAGTTGCGCGCGATGACGAACAGACCCGAGATCCTGGACAGGTCGGTGATCAGGTCTTCGGTCAACC
>NZ_RZRQ01000557.1:0-2399 GCF_003997785.1 Mesorhizobium sp. M7D.F.Ca.US.004.01.2.1
CCACCGCCGTCGGCGAACCCGGCTGGATCGGTGCGGCCGTTTTACGATCAGGTCGGGCTGGAGATCGATCCGTCAGAGCGCAGCCATTTCATCGATCCGGCGAAAACCGTGCTCGACAAGAGCGACGCCTTGCGCAAGTCCGGGCAGGGCGAGTGCCTCGACCCCAACATGGCGCTCGACAATGCGGATTTTGACAAGGCTGAGATCGACAAGAGCCTGAAGACGCTCGAGGCGATCAACGGCGACCAGGCCAAGGTCATCGTCGCCTTCGTCGTGTCGGGCAACCCGCACCGGCTGGAATGGAAATTCAAGAAGGTCGACGGCGACTGGAAGATCACGGACCTGTTGTCGGTGACCGGCGAATGGGCACTCAGCCAATATCAGTGCGAATGATGGCCGAGCTAGCCGCGCCCGCGATAGGGCGCCACCCCGGTGTCGGGCAGCCAACTGCCTTCCGGTGGCGCGCCTGTCTGCCAGAACACGTCGATCGGAATGCCGCCACGCGGATACCAATAGCCGCCTATGCGCAACCAGAGCGGCTTGGTTGCCGCCACAATGCGGCGGCCGATCATCACCGTGCAGTCCTCATGAAAGGCGCCGTGGTTGCGGAACGAAGTCATGAACAGCTTGAGCGACTTCGATTCCACCAGCAGCGTATCGGGTGCGTAGTCGATGACGATATGGGCGAAATCCGGCTGCCCGGTCACCGGGCACAGCGAGGTGAATTCCGGGCAGGTGAAGCGCACGATCGCCGGCGGCCCGTCGCCGCGTGTGTACGGCACGGTCTCCAGGACCGCTTGTTCGGGGCTCTGTGGCGTCTCGACGTGGGCGCCGAGCTGGGTGAGGGTTTTGGTATCGATCATCGCGGTTGTCCTTGGATTTGCCGCTCATTAGCACAATTTGAAAAAGCAGGAAGACGATGACGAGTAACGATCCGCTTCTCCAGCCCTACCAACTCAAACATCTGACGCTGAAGAATCGGGTCATGTCTACCAGCCACGAGCCGGCCTATTCCGAGGACGGCATGCCGAAAGAGCGCTATCGGCTCTACCATGCCGAGAAGGCCAAGGGCGGTATGGCGCTGACCATGACCGCCGGATCGGCGATCGTCTCGCGCGACAGTCCGGCCGCCTTTGGCAATTTGCATGTCTATGACGATAAGATCGTGCCGTGGCTGGCCGAGCTCACTGACGCCTGTCACGAGCACGACTGCAAGGTGATGATCCAGATCACCCATCTCGGCCGCCGCACCGGCTGGAACAAGGCCGACTGGCTGCCGGTGCTCTCGGCCTCGCCGGTGCGCGAGCCAGCGCATCGTGCTTTTCCCAAGACCATCGAGGACTGGGACATCGAGCGCATCGTTGCCGACTATGCTTCGGCCGCGCAGCGCTGCCAGGCCGCAGGCCTCGATGGGATCGAGTTCGAAGCCTACGGCCACCTGATCGACGGCTTCTGGTCGCCGGCCACCAACCATCGCGACGACGAGTTCGGCGGCTCGCTCGACAACCGCCTGCGCTTCACCAACATGGTTCTCGACGCCGTGCGGTCGGCGGTCGGTGACAAATTCGTCGTCGGCATTCGCATGGTTGCCGACGAAGATTTCGAAAAAGGCCTGTCGAAGGCGGAAGGCGTCGAGATCGCAAAGCGGCTGGCCGACTCCGGCAAGGTTGATTTCCTCAACATCATCCGCGGCTCGATCGAGAGTGACGCGGCGCTCACCAAGGTGATTCCGGTGGCCGGCATGCGCTCGTCTCCGCATCTCGATTTCGCCGGTGAGGTCAGGGCGGCGACAAAATTCCCGACCTTCCATGCGGCGCGCATTTCCGATGTCGCCACCGCACGGCATGCCATCGCCACAGGCAAGCTCGACATGGTCGGCATGACCCGCGCCCACATCGCCGATCCGCACATCATGAAAAAGGTGATGGAGGGTCGCGAGCACGAGATACGCCCGTGTGTGGGCGCCACCTATTGTCTCGACCGCATCTATGAAGGCGGCGAGGCGCTATGCGTCCACAACGCGGCGACCGGCCGCGAGGCCGATATTCCGCACATCATCGTCAAGACCGAAGGGCCGAAGCAGAAAATCGTCGTCGTCGGTGCCGGCGCCGGTGGCCTGGAAACGGCGCGGGTCGCGGCCGAGCGCGGCCACCAGGTGACGGTGCTTGAAGCGTCGAGCCAGGCCGGCGGCCAAATTCGGCTGGCGACGCAGAACCCGCGCCGCAAGGAATTGATCGGCATCATCGACTGGCGGCTGGCCGAACTCGACCGGCTCGGCGTCGAGATCCGCTACGACACCTGGGCGGAGAAGGACGACGTTCTGGCGCTGTCACCCGACGTGGTGGCGACCACCACCACGTCGGGTGACAGCGCCAGAACGTCGTCCTTCTCCGCCCAGG
>NZ_RZRQ01000558.1:0-2399 GCF_003997785.1 Mesorhizobium sp. M7D.F.Ca.US.004.01.2.1
GTCGTCGGCATCAACACCGCGATCTTCTCGCCTTCGGGCGGCAGCGTCGGCATTGCCTTCGACATCCCTGCCTCGACCGCCAAGCAGGTCGTTGAGGACCTGATGAAGAGCGGAACCGTGCAGCGCGGCTGGCTTGGCGTCGAAATCCAGCCCGTCACGTCCGATATCGCTGAATCTCTTGGGTTAAAGTCCGAAAAAGGCGCGCTGGTGTCCAGCGCCGAGGACGCCAGTCCCGGCAAAAAGGCAGGTATCACCACCGGTGACGTCATCACCCAGGTTGACGGCAAGGATGTTGCTTCGCCCAAGGAACTTGCCCGCCTGATCGGTGCCTATTCGCCCGGCAAGTCCGTTGACGTCACCGTGTGGCGCGACGGCAAGAGCCAGACGATCAAGGTCGATCTCGGCAAGCTGCCGGCAAGCGACAAGCAGGCTTCGAACGACCCGCAGCAGCAGCCCGCCACCGAGGCAAAGCCCGATACCCTCGCCGCGCTCGGCCTCACCGTCACCAAGGCCGAAAACGGCAAGGGGCTGGTGGTGACCGATGTCGATCCCGACAGCAATGCCGCAGACCGCGGCATCCAGGCTGGCGACATCATCAGGGCGGTCAACTCGACCGAGGTGAACGGGACTGGTGACGCCAATAAGGCGATGGCCGATGCGGTGAAGTCCGGCCGCAAGGCGGTGCTGATGCAGATCACCCGCGACGATTCGAACCGCTTCGTTGCGCTGCCCGTCGACAGGGGCTGATCCCCACTCGACTTTCCCCGCGGTGTTCCAGACGCCCGCCGCGGGGGAAGCATGATTTTGCGGAAGTGGGAATGCTCGCGCGACGCGGGACGATCGAGGGCATTACGTTCGATCCAAATGAAGGCGGCGAAGATCTATCTGCTGTGAAGTTCTCTTGTCACCGCCCTCGACGTTTCCCGCGGCGTTCACGCACGCGTGGAGCCACTGTGTCTGTTAGAGTGCTCCTTTCCCCTCGGATTTCCGAACTTACACTTGAGTGACGGGCAAACTCCGAGCTTTTGTTGATAAGCAATGGATGAATTAGCCCCCGCAGCAAGTATGAAATTCGACAGTAAGGCGCACTGCTGGCGCGACGCTGGGCGATCGCGAGAACCCTCATGCGTCGGCCTCACATTTTACATTTGCCAAGGAGGACCGCGCATTTAAACCACGAGGCGGGAGCAATGCTTCGGCTTGATGGCAGCATGTGCACCCTTGGCAGAAAGCCGCAGAGTCTTCGGCCGGCAGTCGTCGTCGCCACCCTGCCTCGCGGACCCCACCGAGCAGCCATAGCCATGCGGGTAGGCCGAGGAGACGACGCCTAAGACCGTTGCGGCGGTGATCGGTGCGCGGAAGACAATGCCATGTGCGCGACGGGTCTGTTAAGGTCATGGAGCCGGTGGACATTCGCAAGGGTGCGGAAGGGCGGCCGCGAGGCGGGCAAGCTGAATGCCGGGAGATCGCCAACTCCTCCGCAGCAGGCTTGAACTTCCGCACGATCATCATCTCGAACAGGATATCCAGATTCACATTCCCCAATTTTCAGCCCTTGGTTGAACGGCGGATGAGGCCAAGCCTTCTGTGTTGAGCTGAGGGAGCAAACGAAAATGATGCGCAAAATCGCAGTCAACCACAGCCCCGATCACTCAGTTTACGGTTTCGGCCTTTGCAGACCGCATATTGGGTGGCGAAAGATGTGCTCTAAAGGCGCAACCACGATTGTAAGCAGGCCCGATTGTAATTTGCAGGAATGGCAGAGACTACCTAACAGTGCGTTGCCGCGCGGCGGCTTTGGGCGACTCCGGACGGCAAGACGGCTCGGGAAAAGCAGCTATTCCTCCAAGCCTACCGTGTTGCACGTTCGATCTATTACTGACGCAACTATTCCTAAATCCCATTGGAAATTCGCGGCCGTAAATGTGAGACTGAGCGAGGTGGCCTATCCGGGGCCGCCCGTGTCATCAGGGGTTGTCGATCTCCCGGGAAGGGGCAGTCTTCGGCAGCCCGCCATGCCGCTCAAACGATGTCATCGGACTCGCACGGGCGTCAGCCATCAGCTCAAGATGGCGGGCTGTTCACAGGAACTGTGACAATGAAGCAGCTAGCTCTCCGCTACAACATGGGGCGGGCTCCACTCTGCTTGCCTGAATACCTTCCTCGCTGGCCGCCATAGACACGCCACCGCTTGTCTTTAGTGCTGATCGACCAGAACCATTTGCCTGGGTTCGGACCGTTCTTTTCGCCGAGAAGTCTGCCACGCTTGAGCCGAGGAACGACGGTTCGAAGTCGTGAGGAGCGTCAGAGCCGCGCATCACGATCCCGAACAAGCCGAACTGGCTCGACGATGGTAGGGAAAGACCCGATCACTTCGCCACCCTGCAGAACCTCATAAC
>NZ_RZRQ01000559.1:0-2391 GCF_003997785.1 Mesorhizobium sp. M7D.F.Ca.US.004.01.2.1
GTGTATGGGCGCTGGATCTATGCGATCGGCGGCAATGCGGGGGCAGCGCGGGCCTCACTGGTTCCCGTCGACCTCGTGCGCATCTCCGTCTACCTGATTGCCGGTGCGACAGCCGGGCTCGGCGCGATCCTCACCATCGGCCGCCTCGGTTCGGCACAGCCGCTTGCCGGCACCGGGCTTGAATTTACAGCCATTACAGCCGCGATCATCGGCGGTACGAAACTGTCCGGCGGCCAGGGCTCCATCTGGGGAACGGCAATCGGTGCGCTGTTGCTGGGCGTCATCAACACCGGCCTGTCCTTCCTGCAGGTGCCGCAAATCCTGATCTATTTCGTGACCGCGAGCCTCATTCTGGTGGCTGTTCTCACCAGCCAGCCGGAGAGTGTTGCCGCCCTGTTCAAGACCAGTGGCCGCAAGTCCATCGCATCGCCGCACAACAGTGCCGCAACACCGGTCGGCAAACACAGCATCGCGTTGCGCGACGTCGGCAAGTCTTTTCCGGGCGTCAAGGCGCTCGACGGTGTCAGCTTCGCCGTCTCGGCTGGTGAGGTCGTCGGACTTGCCGGCGAGAACGGGGCGGGGAAATCAACGCTGGTGAAGTGCATCTCCGGTCTGCATCGCCCGGACGAGGGAGAGATCGTCATCGACGGCAACGCCGTCCAGTTCCACTCCCCCAGCGACGCCAAGGGCATCAGCGTCATCCATCAGCATTTCAGCCTTTCGCCGGACCTAACGGTGGCGGAGAATCTTTTCATCGGCCGCGAACCGCACACCCGCCTTGGATTTCTCGACCGGGCCCGGATGCGGCGCGATGCGAGAGCCATCATGGACGAGCTGTCGCTCGATATCGACATTGCCGCGGAGCTGCGAACGCTTTCCGTCGGGCGCCAGCAGATGGTGGAAATTGCCCGTGCCGTTCTGTCCGATGCCTGGTTCTTCATCATGGACGAACCGACCAGCGCGCTCTCCAACCGCGAACGCGACCAGCTCTACGAGCTGATCGACAGACTGAGAACCCGCGGCGCCGGCATCCTCTACATCTCCCACAAGATGGAAGAGATCTTCAGCCAGTGCGACCGCGTGGTCGTTCTGCGTGACGGGCGCTTCATCGGCGAGCGCCAGACCCGCCAGACCAACGAGGCCGAGATCGTCTCGATGATGGTCGGACGCGATGTCGGCGACATCTTCCCCTATCTCGAAACAAAGATCGGCGAAACCGCCATCGAGATCAGCAACGTCTCCAACTGCAAGCTCTTGAAGTCGGCCACGCTCAGCGTGCGCAGGGGCGAGATCGTCGCGCTCGCCGGCCTGATGGGCAGCGGCCGCTCCGAGGTGCTCAGGCTGATTGCCGGCCTCGAGACAATGCATGGCGGCACGATCAGAATTTTCGGCGCGCTGCAGGCCGGCGGTGACATCAAGGCCGCCAATCGCGCCGGCATCGTCTACATACCCGAAGACCGGCACCTGGAAGGCTTCGTCGGCGCGATGTCGATCAAGGACAACCTGTCTCTCGCCTGGATTCGCGACAACAGTTACTTCGGCCTGCTGAGACCCCGCCGCATCCTGGCTCTCGCGCGCGATCTCATCGGCTCACTCGGCGTGCGGCCGGCCCAGCCCGACAAGATGACCATCGAGCTTTCGGGCGGCAATCAGCAGAAGGTGGTCATCGGCAAATGGCTTGCCACCAAGCCGAAAATCATCCTGCTCGACGAGCCGACGCGCGGCGTCGACGTCGGGGCAAAGTCCGAACTCCATCACCTGATCGCAAAATTGAAGGCCGAGGGCGCGGCAATCCTCATGGTGTCGAGCGAGTTGCCCGAGGTTCTCGGCGTTGCCGACCGCATCGTCGTCATGCGCGAAGGCCACTCTGTCTGCACGCTGGCGCGAGGGGCGACGGAAGAAGACGTGATGATGCACGCCTTCGGTGATCGCAAGATCGCGCCACCCGCCAGCACGGCCCCGGCCAGCATCCAGCCTTGCACCTTGCCTGTAGGGAGAGCCCTTTGAGCAAACTGAAGATCGCCATTGTCGGTGCCGGCTACATGGGCCTCCTGCATGCTCAGGTGGTTGCCGCCAGCCCTGTCGCGGAACTGTCGGCATTCGTTGATCCGAATACTGCCACGGGAAGCAAGGCCGCGTCCGATTTCGGTGTCCGGCATTTCACCGATGCCGCCGCCGCGCTGACTGCCAATGCCGCGGACGCCTATATCGTGGCGGCGCCCGACACGCTGCATGAAGACGTCTGCCGCACGCTGCTCGATGCCGGAAAGCCGGTGCTGCTCGAAAAGCCGATGGCCCACAAACTTTCGGCCGCGAAGGCGATCGCCAAAGCAGCTGAAAAAGGCGGCGCGCGCCTGTTGGTCGGCCACATCCTGCGGTTCGACCCGCGCT
>NZ_RZRQ01000055.1:0-24210 GCF_003997785.1 Mesorhizobium sp. M7D.F.Ca.US.004.01.2.1
GCCCTTCGGGCCACCCTCCCCTCAAGGGGGAGGTGAGCAACAGCAAGGAGAAAAACATGGTCGGCGCATCGAAGTCGGAAGCGGGAGGCGGCCCGATCCGCTATGGTATGGTCGGCGGCGGGCAAGGCGCCTTCATCGGCGCAGTGCACCGGATCGCGGCGCGCCTGGACAATGACTTCGTGCTGGTTGCTGGTGCTTTGTCATCCGACCCAGCTCGCGCAAAGGCCTCGGCCGCCGAGCTCGGGCTCGACCCCGATCGCAGCTATGCGTCCTATGCCGAGATGGCCAAGGCCGAGGCCAAGCGGCCCGACGGCATCGAGGCGGTAGCTATCGTCACGCCCAACAATGTCCATGTACCGGCGGCAAAGGCTTTCCTGGAAGCTGGCATCCACGTCATCTGCGACAAGCCGCTGGCGACGACGCTCGCCGAAGCAAAAAAGCTGGCGGCCGTGGTCGAGAAGACCGGTAAGGTGTTCGTGCTGACGCACAACTACACCGCCTATCCGATGGTGCGGCAGGCGCGCGAGATGGTCGCCAAGGGCGTGCTCGGCGACATCCGCATCGTGCAGTCCGAATATCCGCAGGACTGGCTGACCGAGGACTTGGCCGCCACCGGCCAGAAACAGGCGGCGTGGCGCGGCGATCCGAAACAGGCAGGCGCCGGCGGCGCGCTGGGCGATATCGGTACGCATGCCTATAATCTCGCCCGCTTCGTCTCCGGGCTGGAGCTGGATTCCCTGTCGGCCGATCTCGACGCCTTCGTGCCGGGACGGCTCCTCGATGACAATGTCAACGTCATGCTGCGCTTCAAGTCTGCGGGCAAGACGCATCCGGCAAAAGGCATGATCTGGGCAAGCCAGGTGGCGCCGGGCCACGAGAACGGGCTGAAGCTGCGCATCTATGGCTCGAAGGGTGGGCTGGAATGGGTGCAGGCCGACCCGAACTATCTCTGGTACACGCCGTTCGGCCAGCCCAAGCAATTGATCACCCGCAACGGCGCCGGCGCGCTGCCGGTGGCAGGGCGTGTCAGCCGCGTGCCGTCGGGCCATCCCGAGGGCTATCTCGAAGGCTTCGCCAACATCTACCAGGAGGCCGCGAGGGCCATCCGCGCGGCGCGTCGCAAGGGCGGCAAGCCGGCAAAGGATGTCGTCTTTCCGACCATTCACGACGGCGTCGAAGGCATGGCCTTCATCGAGGCCTGCGTGAAGTCGTCGAAGAAGAATGGGGCCTGGACGAAGCTCTGACCAAGGGTGCAGATATTCAGGTGATGCCGGCCTGCAAATGGCAGCTTCCTGCGCTTCCGGTGCTCACGTACCAAAAGTACGCTCCGCTCCGGTTCTCGGAACCAGCCATTTTCGACTCGGCCTGACCTGAATCTCAACACCTTGGGGCATCAACAGGGAACTGGGAGGGGCGTCGATGAAAATCGGCATGTGCATGTTCTTGTGGACGACGGCCGTGTCGAAGAAACACGAGAAGCTGCTTCGCGATATCAAGGCGACCGGCTTCGATGGCATCGAGATACCAATCTTCGCCGGCACGCCGGACGACTATAGAAAGCTCGGCGAGCTGCTCGACCGCATCGGGCTGGAGCGGACCGCGGTTTCAGCCATGGGCGATCCGGCGATGAATTTGATCTCGGCCGATGCGGCAACGCGCAAAGCCGGTGTCGACTACATGAAATGGGCGATCGACTGCGCCAATGCGCTTGGCGCCAGCACGCTGAGCGGCCCGCTGCATTCGACGCTCGGCGCCTTTTCCGGCGCTGGGCCGACGGCGGCCGAGAAAAAGCGCTCGGTCGCCTCGCAGCGCGCCATCGGCGACCATGCCGGTAAGAGGAACGTCACCATCGGGCTCGAGGCGCTCAACCGCTTCGAATGCTATCTCCTCAACACGATGGCGGATCTGTCGGAGCATATCGACGCCATCGACCGGCCGCACATCAAGGCGATGTACGACACCTTCCATGCCAATATCGAGGAGGCCGACCCGATCGGCGCCTACACAAAACACCGCCGGAATGTCGTGCATATCCACATCTCCGAGAATGATCGCGGCGTGCCCGGGCGCGGCAACATTCCATGGAAGGAGACATTCTCGGCCATCCGCAAGAGCGGCTATGACGACTGGCTGACGATCGAGGCGTTTGGGCGTTCGCTCAAGGATCTAGCGGCGGCGACCAAGGTGTGGCGCGATTTTTCGGAGAGCCCGGAAGCGGTTTATCGCGAGGGGTATGAGCATATCAGGAACGGGTGGAAACGAGCGGCTTAAGCGCTCACTTCGTCATCACGGGCGAAGCGGACGCGGAGACCCGTGGATGACGAAGTGAGCGGTGGGCTGCCGGCAATCATGGCGCCGAGGCGCCTACCCCTGCTCGGCCTGGATCCTGTTGTAGTCGTGGATCGTCCGGCTCAGCCGGCGGCGCAGGAAATTGGAAATGTTGTCGAAAATGAAGACGACGAGCAGGATCAGCAGCACCATGTAGAAGACGTTGGCCCAGTTGGAATTGGTGCGCATCGCCTCCCATAACTTGAGGCCGATGCCGCCAGCGCCGACGGCGCCGATGATGGTGGCGCCGCGGGTGTTGGATTCCCACTGGTAGAGCGTCTGGCTGATGAATATGGGGATGACTTCCGGCATCACGCCATAGCGCTGCACCAGCAAGCCATTGGCACCGGTCGACTTGATGCCCTCGCGTGGCTTGTCGTCGATGTTTTCGAGGCCTTCCGAATAGACTTTGCCGAGCGTGCCGATCTCGGTGAAGAAGATGGCTGCACTGCCCGCGAGCGGGCCGGGCCCGAAGGCGCGGGTGAAGAATAGCGCCCAGATCAGCATGTCGATGGAACGCATGAAGTCGAAGAAGCGCTTGAGCGCTTGGTTGACCAGCCGGCTGGGCGTGATGTTGCGGGCGGCGAAGAAGGCGAGCGGGAAGGCGACGATGCCGCCCAGCATGGTACCGAGAAAGGCCATGACGATGGTCTGCAGGAGTTTCGTCCAGACATCGCCGTGCTGCCACTGGGCATTGTTCCAGATGTTGTCGCCGGCCAGCGCCAGATTGGACGTGCCCGGTTTCAGTTCGGGTCCGGAGACGATCAGCGAGGCCACTTCGCTTGCCGATTTGCCGAAGAAAGGCGAGCGCGTGTCGAAGACGAAGTTTGCCCAGCCGAGAAAACGCTTGCGGATCCTGACGCGGTCAACGGCGACGCGGGCCTCGCCGGCAAAGCCCATGTCGGCGACGACCTCGTCCTCATGCGCGGTGATCCAGCCGGGAACCGGTCCGGAGATCAGCGGTTTGCCTGTGCCAAGTGCGACCGCAACGGTCTCACCATTGGCAATGATCGTCGCTTGCGTCTTGGTGAAGGTGATCGACTTGGCGGTGCCGTCGATCAGGATCGTCACCGAACCGTCGGCATTGGTCTTGACCCAGTCCGGATTTGGGTTCGGGCCGAGCACCGAGAAGCGCGGGTACTTGGCGGTGATCTGCGGCTCGTCGAGGCGGAAGATCGGCTGCACATCGTAGCTGATCCACTGGGTCAGAAACAGCGGCAGGCGCTCCCAGTGCGATTCCCGCATGACCTGCGGCAGGTTGAAGAACCACAGCGCGTAGAGCAGGTAGAGAAAGATGCCGCCAATCAGCAGCAGCGGTCCGAAGCGCTTGTGGAGCGGCCGCCTGAACACCTGCGGGAAGCGCTCTTCGATCGACTGGATTTGATCGGCCGTCATGGCAGCCATGGTCATGCTCCCATCACGAAGGCCTGCTCGCCGACCAGCTTGCGGCGCAGCCAGGCGGAGAACTGGTCGACGATGAAGATCGTCGTGAACAGGAGCAGCACGAGAGCTATCGTTTTGGCGCCGAAGCCGCGCGAGATGGACAGCTTCAGCTCCTCGCCGATGCCGCCGCCGCCGACCGCGCCCATGATGGTGGAGATGCGCACGTTGATCTCGATCCGCAGCAGTGTGTAGGACATGAAGTTGGGCAGCACCTGCGGCAGACCGGCAAAGCGCACCCGCTCGAACCAGTTGGCGCCGACCGCCCTCAGGCCTTCCTCGGCGCGCATGTCGATGTTTTCGTTGATCTCGTAGAACAGCTTGCCCAGCGCGCCGATCGAATGCAGGCCGATGGCGATGATGGCGGCAATCGGACCGATCGAGACGATGGCCGCGAACAGGCCGGCGATGACGATCTCGGGAAAGGCGCGCAGCAGTTCCATGAAGCGCTTGACGATCAGCCGCAGCACCGGATGCGGCGTCAGGTTGCGCGCCGCGATGAAGGAGAACGGCACGGCAAAGACGAAGCCGATGAAGGTCGAGACCAGCGCCACGTTGAGCGTGGTCAGCATCAGCTCGAAATATTCAGGGATATAGAAGCTGCCCCAGACATAGGCGCGGCCAAGCGGAAAGTTGAATTCCTGGGTACCGGTGTCATGCGGGGAGGCGACGTCGAACATCGCTCGCCAGACATCGTTCCAGTCCTTGGGGACGAGCCAACTCAGGAAATCCAGCAAATGCGGCAGCCGGTCGAAGAAATGCCCGGCATTGGCCTCGTCGGCGAACCACATGGTGCTGCCGAGCGCGACAATGAGCAGGCCGACACCGATGGCGGTGTAGAGCCGGCGCAAGGACGTCTGGCGACGCCAGGCGTCGGCCATCTGGTGAGTGGCGCCGGAAGGGGCTGTCACGGAAAGGGTCATGATCGGAGATGCAAAAAGGGCGGTGCATTGAACACCGCCCTTCCTGATTTCGCCGTTAGCCGCCGATGGCTGCCTTACGGGCTTCGACGATGACGTTGTAGAAGTCCGGCTTCACCGGAACGTAGCCGGTAAAATCGCCGCCTTCGACGCCTTCGAAGCAGGCCTTGTCCTTCTTCGGCAGCTGCGTGAAGAAGTTGGCGAGCTTGGCGGTCATGTCGTCGCCGAGCGCGGTGCGCACGACCAGCGGGCCGTTCGGGATCAGGCCCGAGCGCCAGACTTCGACGAAGTCGTTGGGGTCGACGGCGCCCTTGGCGACTTCCTTGTGGAAAGTGCCGGAGGAGTAGCCGTCCTTGAAGTCGCCGATGCCGGAGGAATCGTCCACCGCCACGTCGACCTTGCCGTCACGCACGGCCAGGACGTTGTTCTCGTGGCCGCCGTTGAACTGGGTCGAGGCGAAGAACTTTTCGTTCGAAGCGCCGGTGTCCTTCGGGATCTGGGTCAGCGGGATCAGGTAGCCGGAGGTCGAATCCGGATCGGCGTAGCCGAGCTTCTTGCCCTTGGCCGACTTGATGTCGGTGATGCCGGAGGATTTTAGCGCCAGGCCGATCGAATAGTAGCCGGTGGCGCCGTCGGTCTGCTGGGTGGTGAGGATCGGGGTGACTGCCTTCGGGTCCTTGAGAACGACGCTGGCGTAGCCGGAAGCGCCGAGTTCGGCGAAGTCGAGCGTGCCGCCCAGCAGGCCCTGGATGACGCCGTCATAGTCGGCGGCGGGGAACAGCGAGACCTTTTCGAAGCCGAATTCGGTCTTCAAGTGGTCGGCGAGGCACTGGTAGTTGCGCAGCCGGTCGGTTTCGTTTTCGCCGCCGAGAATGCCGACGCGAAATTCCTTCATGTCGGCCGCGTGGGCCATGCTGGTCGCCATGGCGAGCACCGAAACGGCGCTGAAAACCATCTTCCTGAACATCTGTTATCTCTCCTGTAGGTTCCGGCCCCGCGCCGGCAGCGTTGTCGATTTTGACAGGTGCCCTTGACGTGGGCTGGCGATCCCAACCGCTCTCAATATCCCGGGAATGCGGGCTCGAGCGGTCCGGCGGATGCGGCAATCTTTCGGCTGAAGGCAACGCTGGTCGAGGTGATGGCCTCGGAGATTTCCTGGCCATTGCTGTCGGCGCCATAGACGAGACGCACGGCTTCGCGGTTGAGTTCTTCCGGCGGGCCGTCGAAGACGACCTTGCCGGCGGCCATGCCGATGATGCGGTTGCAATAGGTGCGGGCGGTGTCCAGCGTGTGCAGATTGGTGACGACGGTGATGCCTTCGCGCAAATTGATGTCCTGCAGCGAATCCATCACCACCTTGGCGTTGAGCGGGTCGAGCGATGCGATTGGCTCGTCGGCGAGGATCACTCTGGGCTGCTGCATCATGGCGCGGGCAATGGCGACGCGCTGCTGCTGGCCGCCAGACAAGGTGCCTGCGGGCTGCAGTGCGGTGCGGGCGATGTCGAGCCGCTCGAGTGCCGCGACCGCTTCGGCGCATTCGGCGCGAGAGAACATGCCGAACAGGTTGGTGATGGTCGAACGGTGGTTCAGCTTGCCGAGCAGCACATTGGTCAGCACGTCGAGGCGCGGCACCAGGTTGAACTGCTGGAAGATCATGGCGCAGTCACGCTGCCAGCGCCGCAGCGGCGAGCCGCGCAACTGGGAGACCTCGGCGCCGTCAAAAAAAATCGACCCCTGGCTGGGATCGATGAGACGGTTGATCATGCGAAGAAGGGTTGATTTGCCGGCGCCGGAACGGCCGATAATGCCGACCATCTGACCCTGCGGGATCGCGATGTTGATGTCGTTGACGGCAGTGTTCTTGCCAAATCGTCGGGTGACACCGCGAATTTCGAGCGTGGCAGAGGTTGCTGGCATGGGGGCAGGTTCCAGTCCGGACCATTGATCGTCAGGCTCTCGCCTAACGCAGCCACATGAACCTGCCGTGTCGCGATGATGTCAGTTTTGTTACGGTCCACAGGTGTGGAGTTTCGGCCGGCCCAGGACCAGCAGTTCCTCGAAGTGCTCCATGTCCCTGAAGCTGCAGAAGGCGGGGGCCTTGATTTCGACTACGGGAGCCTGCTGCTCGAAAAGTACCAGGCAATCGTCGAACAGGTCCTGCCATGCGGCGGCCCGATCATCCGCAAGACGCTGGATCTGATAGGCGAAGGTGATGTGGAAGACGTAAGCGTTGTGATCGGGATGCCGGTAACCGAACGGCACGGCCAGTGCGTCGCGCCATTGACGCATGATGCGCAAATCGTCGTCCGTCGCGCCGGCAACGGTGAGGCCGGTCGGCAGAACTTCGACCACCTTGATGTTGAATGGGCCGAAGCCCTCGAAGCCCCTCAGCCGCTCCAGATAGAGGCGGGTCATGGCGTCGATGCTGGTGTCGAGCGGCACGTCCTGCGGCCAGTAGGGCAGTCGCCGGCGATATTCGATGATGCCCTGGAACAGCGTCATGTGCAGGCTGGAGACGGGCGTGAAGGCGAGCCGGTCGGCGTCTTGCATTGCCAGCATGCGGTCGCGCACCGCAAGTACCACAGCCTCTGACGGTGAACCGGTGACGAGATGACTGACGACCGTGTTGCCGGGCTCGATCAGGAAATTGCCTGACGTGTCGTAGCGCGTGCCGAGATGAACCGGCGGCTTCGGATTTGAGCCGGCAAAGAATGCGGCGAGCGAGGGTTTGATGGAAACGGACATTGCGATCTCCAGCGAAAGGCCGCGTCCTGCCCGGGCGATGTGTCAGGGATATGAAACAGGCTCGCTCATGACGATGATGTGATCGCCTTTTCCTGGCATTGCTCTATCCGCCGTATTTCTCCAGGAAAGCCTCGGCCGACAGTTCTCGGAAATCATCGAGCGAGGCGCGCAGCCTTGCATGGTCCCAGTCCCACCAGGCGAGCGCCTGATAGCGTTCGGCCGTGCGGCGATCGAAGCGCTCTCGGATCGGTTTTGCTGGCACGCCGGCGACGATGGTGTAGGGGGCGACGTCCTTGGAGACAACCGCACCGGCGCCGACCGCGGCGCCATCGCCGACAGTGACGCCGGGCAGGATGGTCGAGCCGTGACCGAGCCAGGTGTCATGGCCGATGGTGACCCGCCTGGCGCGGCGCTGGGCGAAGAACTCGCTCTCGTGCTCTGCGTCGTCCCAATAATCCGAGGCGCGATAGGTGAAATGGTGCAGCGTCGGCCGCCAGGTCGGATGATTGGTGGCGTTGATGCGTACGCTTGCTGCAATGTTGGAAAACTTGCCGATCGTGGCGCACCAGACGGCGCAATCCTGCATCATGTAGGAATAGTCGCCGAGCTCGCTTTCCGACACCCGGCTGCGGTCGGCGATCTCGGTCCAGCGGCCGAGCGTCGAGTTCTGCACCTCCGCCGTCGGATGGACCAGCGGCGTCTCTGAAAGCTTCCTGGTCATGCGGCGATTTTTCCGGGAGCGAAAGCGGTGACGTCGATGATGCGGTCGGCAACCGCCTCGCGCACGTCGTGGTCATGGAAGATGCCGAGCAGGGCGACATCAGCCGCCTTCTTGGCGGCGATGAGTTCGATCACGACATCGCGGTTCCTGGCATCGAGCGAAGCGGTCGGCTCGTCGAGCAGCAGGATCGGATGCTCGGTGATGAAGCCGCGTGCGATGTTGACGCGCTGCTGCTCGCCGCCGGAGAAGGTCGCAGGCGGCAATGCCCAGAGTTTCTCCGGCAGGTTGAGCTGCGCCAGCAAGGCGCGTGCCTTGCCGCGGGCAATCTCGCGATCCTCGCCGCGCTCGACCAGGGGTTCGGCAACGACATCGAGCGCCGAAACGCGCGGAACGGTGCGCAGGAACTGGCTGACGTAGCCGATCGTTTGCCGGCGTATGGCCAGCACGGTGCGCGGGCTGGCCGTGGCGAGGTCGATCAGCCCGTCATCGTGCGTGACGATGATCTGGCCTTCGTCGACGGCGTAGTTGCCGTAGAGCATCTTCAAGATCGAGCTCTTGCCGGCACCGGAGGGGCCGCCAAGCACGGTGCATTCGCCAGCCCTGATCGAGAACGAGACACCGGCGACAACAGGCAATTTGATGCCGTCGCGCAGATGCATGGTGAAGCTCTTGGCGACGTCGGAGACAACGAGCGGCGTCGGCATGGTTACACCTGCAAAATGGAGGAGACGAGGAGCTGGGTGTAAGGCGCGCGCGGGTCGTCGAGTACGCGGTCGGTGAGGCCGCTTTCAACGACGCGGCCGTCCTTCATCACCATCATGCGTTGCGACAGAAGTCGCGCCACGGCAAGGTCGTGGGTGACGACGATCGCCGCGAGACCAAGATCGGTGACCAGGCCGCGTAGCAGGTCGAGTAGTCGCGCCTGTACCGAGACGTCGAGGCCGCCGGTCGGTTCGTCCATGAACACCAGGCGCGGGCCGGTGACGAGGTTGCGGGCGATCTGCAGGCGCTGACGCATGCCGCCGGAAAAGGCGCGCGGCTCGTCGTCGATGCGGTCCTCGTCGATCTCGACGCGCGACAGCCAGTCGACGGCGGTGGCGCGGATCTTGCCGTAGTGGCGATCGCCGACCGCCATCAGCCGCTCGCCGACATTGGCGCCAGCCGACACCGTCATGCGCAGGCCGTCGGCAGGGTTCTGATGAACAAAACCCCAGTCGGTGCGCATCAGGAAGCGGCGCTCTGCCTCGCTCATGCGGTAGAGCTCGCGGAACTGGCCGTCGCGCATGCGGTAGCTGGCGGTGCCGGAGCTCGGCAGCAGCCGCGTCGACAGGCAGTTGAGCAACGTCGTCTTGCCGGAGCCGGACTCGCCGACGACTGCCAGGACTTCGCCCGGCCACAGGTCGAAGGAGACGTTGTCGCAGCCAACGCGCGAGCCATAGAATTTGGAGAGCGCCGAGACGCGCAGTAGCGGTTCGTCGGTCATTGCGTCGGCTCCATGTTTCCTGGGGCGAGATGGGTTTCGGGGGCAAGGTGGCCGCGATGGCCGTCCGCCCGTCGCTTTTCGCAATGGTCGGTGTCGGAGCAGACGAACATGTGGCCGCCATGGTCGTCGAGGATGACCTCGTCGAGATAAACGTTCTCGGTCGCGCACAGCGCGCAGGGCTGGTCGAAGGTCTGCACTTCGAACGGATGGTCCTCGAAGTCGAGGCTGACTACTTCGGTGAAGGGCGGCACCGCGTAGATGCGCTTTTCACGCCCGGCGCCGAACAGCTGCAGCGCCGGTGAGCGGTGCATTTTTGGATTGTCGAATTTCGGCGTCGGCGACGGGTCCATCACATAGCGGCCCTCGACCTTGACCGGATAGGCATAGGTGGTGGCGATGCGGCCGTGCTTGGCGATGTCCTCGTAGAGTTTGACATGCATGAGGCCGTATTCTTCCAGCGCATGCATCTTGCGCGTCTCGGTCTCGCGCGGTTCGAGGAAGCGCAAGGGTTCGGGGATCGGCACCTGGTAGACAAGCACCTGGCCCGCTGTCAGCGGATGCTCGGGGATGCGGTGGCGCGTTTGGATGATGGTGGCGCTGGCAGTGTCGGTCGTCACCGCGACATTGGCGACCTTCTTGAAGAAGGCGCGGATCGAGACCGCATTGGTGGTGTCGTCGGCGCCCTGGTCGATGACCTTCAGCACATCGTCGGGGCCGATGATCGAGGCGGTGACCTGGACGCCGCCGGTGCCCCAGCCATAGGGCATCGGCATTTCGCGCGAGGCGAACGGCACCTGATAGCCGGGGATCGCGATGCCCTTAAGGATCGCCCGGCGGATCATCCGCTTGGTCTGCTCGTCGAGATAGGCGAAGTTGTAGGTGGCGATGTCTGTCGGTTGAGCGGTCATTCCGCGGCCTCTCTTTTCTCTTCTACCTTCGCCGGGTTTTCGCGTGCCTCATATTCGGCGCGCATGCGGCGCACGAGGTCGAGCTCGGCCTGGAAGTCGACATAGTGCGGCAGCTTCAGATGCTCGACGAAGCCGGTCGCCTGGACATTGTCGGAATGCGAGATGACGAACTCCTCGTCCTGGGCAGCCGCGACGACATCTTCGCCGAGTTCCGAGGCGCGCAACGCGCGGTCGCAGAGCGCCATGGCCATCGCCTTGCGCTCGCTCTGGCCGAAGACCAGGCCGTAGCCGCGGGTGAATTGCGGCGGCGCCTTGGCCGACCCTTTGAACTGGTTGACCATCTGGCACTCGGTGACCCGCACAGTGCCGAGCGGCACCGCGAAGGGCAGTTCCGGCACGTCGAGCTCCAGCTCGACCTCGCCGATGCGGATCTCGCCGACGAAGGGATGGTTGCGGGCATAGCCACGCTGCGTGGAATAGCCGAGCGCCAGCAGGAACCCTTCATCGCCGCGCGACAGTGCCTGCAGGCGGATGTCGCGTGCCATCGGGAATTCCAGCGGCTCGCGGGTGATGTCGCCGGGGACATGGTCTTGCGGCATGTCGCCATCCGGCTCGATCAGGCCTTCGCGGGCAAGGATCGCCGAGACGCGAGGCATGGCTTGCGCCTCGGTTTCACGCCGCAGCGGTTCGGCAACGTCAGCGCCGGCGGCAAGCTCGGGATCGAGCAGCCTGTGCGTGTAGTCGAAAGTGGGCCCGAGCAACTGGCCGCCGGGCAGGTCCTTGTAGGTCGCCGACACGCGCCGCTCGACCAGCATGTTGGCGGTGTCGATGGGCTTGGAGTAGCCGAAGCGCGGCAGCGTTGTGCGGTAGGCGCGGACCAGGAAGATCGCTTCGATCATGTCGCCGCGTGCCTGGACGATTGCCAATGCGGCCAGTTCACGATCGTAGAGCGAGCCCTCGCTCATCACCCGGTCGACGCCGAGCGCCAGTTGCTCGACGATCTGGTCGAGACGAAGGGCCGGCACCGAACGGTCGCCGCGCCGGCGATCGGCCAGCAGGCTGTGGGCATTGGCAATGGCCGCTTCGCCACCTTTTACCGCAACATACATCTTACACCTCCATCGTCTTGATGCGCGTCGTGCGCGGCAAGCAAGCAATGCCATCAGCGGTGGCGAGGATGATGTCGACGCCGCGCGGAAAACGCTTGATATTCTGCTTCCACTGCTCGACGAAATGGCGTGGCATCTGCGCCGGCGCGATCGTGGCGCTGGTTTCGATGCCGGGACCTTCGAGCAACAGCGGCGTGCCGGAGACGAGATCGCTGACGTGCAGGATCAGCGTGGTCGAACGGTCGGGATAGTCCTGCGTGCCCTGCGAAAAGCCGTCCAGCGACATCATCTCGGCTGGCGTGGCGATCAACGCGAAATGCGCATCGGCCGGCGTGTTGGCCAATGGCGCGCCGGTGTGGAAACCAAGCCAGGATTTGATGGCGGCGGAGGCCTGCAAAGTCGGGTCGAGCCACAGCGGCGTGTCGTTGTCGCAAAGCGCCAGCGCTATGGCGCCGGCGCTTGCCGAGAGTGGCGCCGGCGGGCGAGCGAAGGCCGGCAGCGGCTGTACACTGCCCGGCCGTGCCATCGCGTCCATGACCGCTCGGAACACGGTCTGGGCATTGAAGACCGGATCGGCGAAACCGCCTTCGATCGATTGCGCTGCAATGTCCATCAGTCTTCTCCGCGAACCATGGTGAAGAAATCCACCTTCGTTGCCGCCGTCTCGGCGCGGCGGCGTTCATGCGCCGTGGTCAGAGCCGACCGCAGAGGCGCTATCAGATTGGTCTCGATCTCATTGCGGCGGGCAGGGTCCTGCCACAGCGCGTCGGCGATGGCCGCCAGCCTTGCCTTTTGCTTGTCGCGGCCAAGCGCATAGCAATGGCCGACCTGTCCGGACGGCAGCCGGACCGTGGCGCGGGTGACGGTCGCCTCACCGACATTGAAGGGCGCGCCGCCGCCGCCGATGCGGCCGCGCAGGGTGACCAGGCCGGTCTCGGGGCCGCGCAGCAGTTCAGCGTCCGAAGGCAGTCCGGCCTCGTTCCAGAGCCGCACGATGTCATCGCCGCTGGATTGCGCCAGCGTTGCCATGGCGGCCTTGCGCTCGGCCTGGTCGCGGGCTTCCTGTCCTCGCATCAGCAACATTCCTCTTTCCTAAATTTGTCTATTGATATAGACAACTATACAAATTATACCTATTATCTAGCGCGAGTCCATGACGGGTGGATGACAGGGCTAAAAGGCTGGGGGCAATCAATGGTCGGGCGGCTGGCAGCGGACAGTATCGAGCGGCGCAGCGGCGTTTCGCTTTGGCGGCAGATCGCCGACAAGATCCTGCAGGCGATCGCCATCGGCGATTTCACGGAAAATGCCGCGCTGCCGCCGGAGGTGGCACTGGCCGAGCGCTATGGCGTCAACCGCCACACGGTGCGCAGCGCCATAGCAGCACTTGTGCAGGAAGGCGTGCTGCGGGCCGAGCAGGGACGCGGCACCTTTGTGCTGTCGCGCAAGCGGCTGTCCTATCCGATCGGCGCGCGCACGCGTTTTTCGACGGGCTTGCAGGGGCAAACGTCGGAACGGCATATCGTCCTGCTCGCCTCGTCGGTCGAGCCGGCCAGCCAGCGCGTCGCCGAGGGCCTTGGCCTTGCCAGGGGAGCTGAGGTGATCCGTCTGGAAACGCGCGGCGAAGCCGATGGACGGCCGGTGTCGCGCGCCGCCGGCTGGTTCGATGCCAGTCGCTTTGCCGGAATCGATGCCGCGATGGCTGAGACCGGCTCGATCACCGCGTCGCTGGCGCGTTTCGGCATCGACGATTATCTCAGGCAATCGACCGTGCTGTCGGCGCGCCATGCCGATGCGGCGGACCTTGCCGATCTCGACCTGCAGCCGGGCGCCATCGTGCTGGTCACGGTCGCCGTCAACGTCACGCCGGACGGCCAGCCGATCCAGTTTTCCGAGTCGCGCTTCCCGGCCGAGCGGGTCGAGCTCAAGCTGTCTGCGCTCTGAGCCGCCGCCGGTAGCCTATCCGACCTCGATCACAGCCTTGATCAGGCCGGATTTTTCGTGTGCCCAGCGAGCGAGATCGGACGGCGTTTCGGCAAGCGATGTTCGGTGGGTGACGAGCTTGGCCAGCGGCACGGCGCCGTTGCGGATCGAGGCGGCGACGTGGTCGAAGTCGGCGCGCAAGGCGTTGCGGCTGCCGATCAGCGTCATCTCGCGTTTGTGGAATTCCGGATCGGAAAAGCTGATGTCGTCCTTGACTACGGAGACCAGCACCAGCGTTCCGCCATGCGCGACATGGGCGAAGGCCGACTGCACCGACTGGGTGTTGCCGGTGGCGTCGAAGACCACATCGAAGCCTTCGCCTGATGTCGCCTCCCTGACCAGATCGGGCGCCGCGCCGCGCGAGCCGTCGAGGGTCTGGAAACCAAGCTCATTCGCGGCGAAGGCGAGCCTTTCACTGCTCATGTCGAGCAGCGTCACGTCGAGCTCGGCGATGCGGGCGAAGATGGCGGTGCCGAGTCCGATCGGGCCGGCGCCGATGACCAGCGTGCGGGCGCCGGGTTCGGCACATGAGCGCCGCACGGCATGCGCACCAATCGCCAGGAACTCGACGGCGGCGGCGTCGGCCAGAGACAGGCCGTTTGCCGGATAGAGATTTTGCGCCGGCACCAGGATGCGTTCGCACATGGCGCCGTCGCGATGCACGCCGAGCACCTCGATCCTGACGCAGCAATTCGGCTTGCCGTGCCGGCAGGCGATGCATTTTCCGCAGGAAAGATAGGGGTTGATGACGACCGGCTCGCCAACGGCCAGTTCGACGCCTTCGCCGGTCTCCACCACGGTACCCGATACTTCATGGCCCATGATGCGGGGATAGGCGAGGAACGGGTGCTTGCCTTCGAAGATGTGGTAGTCGGTGCCGCAGATCCCGACATGGCTGACCGCCACCAGTGCCCAGCCGGCAGGCGGTGCAGCGGGCGCGGGGTGGTCTTCCAGGACAAGGTCGCCGGGCGAGCGGCAGACGACGGCTTTCATGCGCAATTCCAGTGTTCAAAAAGGGCGCCGGCCTGTTGTTTGAGCGGACCGGCGCATCGGTTCAGGGACGATTCACTTGCCGCGGCGGCGCAGCCCGTCGAAGTAGACGATGATGATGATCAGCGCGCCGGTGATGATACGCTGCCAGAACGAGTTGACGTTGAGCAGGTTGGCGCCGTTGTTGATGGTGGCCAGGATGAAGGCGCCAAGCAACGGTCCGTGCACCGAGCCGACGGCGCCGAACAGCGAGGTGCCGCCGATGACCGACGAGGCGATCGCCTGCAACTCCCAGCCCTCGGCCTGGGTCGGATTGCCGATGCCGATGCGGGCGGCCAGCAACACGCCGACGAAGGCCGCGCACAGGCCCGACAGCGTGTAGGCCATGTAGATGGTGCGCTGGACGTTGACGCCGGACAGGCGCGACGCCTCGGCGTTGGAGCCGACCGAAAACAGATACCGGCCCCAGCGGCTGTGATGCAGGAAGACATAGGCCGGAATGCCGACCAGGATCACCATCCAGAACAAATTGGGGATGCCGATAAAGGAATTGCGCGAGAACGCGGTGAAGGTGTCGCTGTTGATGTTGATCGAATTGCCGTTGGTCATCAAAAGGCCGATACCGCGCAGCGAGGTCAGCGTCGCCAGCGTGATGATGAAGGGCGGCAGGCCCATCTTGACGATGCCGAAGCCGTGGAACATGCCGATGGCAACACCGACCAGCAGCGTCACCAGAATGGCAAGCCAGATGGGGAAACCGGCATTGATCATCATGGCGACAACGACGGTGGCGAAGCCGACCACGGCGCCGACCGAGAGGTCGATGCCGCCAGTGATGATGACGAAGGTCTGGCCGACCGCCATGATGGCGATCATGGAGCCCTGGCGCAAAAGATTGGCTATGTTGTTGGCCGAGGCGAAGCTTGTTGTCGCCACGGAGAGGAGGATCCAGAGCAGAACCAGCAGCGCCAAAAGCGTCAGCCCAAACAGGACGTTGTAGTTGCGCTTCGGTTTTTCGACAGCAATCGCCTCGGTGCTCATATCTGTCCTCCCAGCTTTTCTTGTTTCTCGGCGAGCGCCTGCGTGAGAATGTCCTCGTGGCTGGCGGCGCGAAAGCCATGGCTGGCCACCAGTTTGCCGCGCCGGAACACATGCAGCGTGTCGGCGAGTTCATAGACTTCCGGCAGATAGGACGAGATCAGGATGATGCCGGCGCCCTTCGACAGCAGCGCACCGAACAGACGATAGATCTCGGCCTTGGTGCCGACATCGACGCCGACCGTCGGCTCGTCGAAGATGAACAGCTTGGCGCCGTGCGCCAGCCATTTGCCGATGACGATCTTCTGCTGGTTGCCGCCCGACAGGCTGGACGCCAGCGCGCCGCGCGTCGGCGTCTTGATCCGCAGATCGGCGATCTGGCGATCGGCCTGCGTTTTCTCCTGCGCGCTCGAAATCAGCAAATTGTTCGAAATGCGCTTGTAGATCGGCAGGTTGAGGTTGAGGCCGACCGGCAGGTTGAGGCAAAGCCCCTGGTCGCGGCGGCTTTCCGGCGCCAGCGCCATGCCGAGCTTGATCGCGTCATGCTCGGAATTGACCTGGACATCCTTGCCTTCCCAGAGGATCTGGCCTGCCGACTTGCGATGGCGGCCGTAAAGCGTGGTGACGAACTCACTGCGCCCGGCGCCGATCAGGCCATAGAGGCCGACGATCTCGCCGGCGCGAACCGTCATCGAGACATTTTCGAAGCCCTTGCCGGACAGGTTTCTTGCCTCGATGATCGCGGCACCCGGCGTGAAATGCTCCTTGTGGTAGACCTGCTCGATCGAGCGGTTGATCATCATCTTGACCAGTTCGGCATCGTTGGTCTCGGCGATGTTGCGGGTGCCGACCAGCGTGCCGTCGCGCAGCACGGAAACTCGGTCGGCGAGTTCGAACACCTCTTCCATGCGGTGGCTGATGTAGATGATCGTCACGCCTTCGCCCTTCAGCCGGCGGATCAGGGTGAAAAGCTGGTCGGCCTCCTTGCGGGTGAGGTAGGCGGTCGGCTCGTCGAAGATCAGGAACTTGGTGCCGCGCACGGTGGCGCGGGCCGCTGCAATCAACTGCTGCTGGCCGATGGTGAGGTCGCCCAGCGTGACATGCGCCGGCAGGTCGAAGCCGAGATCGTCGATGATCTTCTGGGCTTCCTTGACCATGGCGCGCTGTTGCAGGATGCCGAAGCGCGAATTCTCCTCGCCGAGGAACATGTTGGCGGCGACCGTCAGGTGACGGCACAGCACGACCTCCTGGTGCACGGCATTGATGCCGAGCGCCATCGCCTCATGCGGCGTCGCGAGCGCTACCGGCTGGCCTTCCCAGATGACCTCTCCGGAGGTGCGCGGCATGACGCCGGTCAAAAGCTTGATGAGCGTGGATTTGCCGGCGCCGTTCTCGCCGACGATGGCGTGGATTTCGCCGGATTTGAAAGCAAGATTGACCGGCTTCAGCGCGTGGGTGCCGGGATAGCGCTTCTCCAGCCCGCGCAATTCGAGGATGGTCCGCCCCGGTTCCAGCACGGGTGCCGGATGCAGGTCCTGCGCTGTCGACGTCATGACAATCCTCCCAGATTGGTCTCACGGTTGGCAGGCGGCGAGGCTGTGACACACCTCATTTGCAGCCTAGCCCAAGGCAGCGGATTGCCAAGCCGTTTGTGCCGAAGCTGATGTTTCCGGGGCGCGAGGCCCCGGAAACAGTTTTCGTGCCGATGCTTACTTGAGCTTCGGGTTGAGCAGCGCGTCGATCTTGGGGTCTTTCATGTTGGCCTTGGTCACCAGATTGGCGCCGGTGTCGACATTGGCCTCGACCTTCTCGCCCTTCGAGGCGGCGAGCGCCGTCTTGATGCCGTCATAGCCCATCCGGTACGGATCCTGGACAACGAGGGCGGAAATGACGCCGTCATTGAGGAACTTGATCAGCTTCTCGTCGCTGTCGAAACCGACCAGCGCCAGCTTGCCGCCAAGGTTGTTTTCGGCGACAGCCTGACCGACGCCCTGCGCCATGATCAGGTTGGAGGCGAAGATGCCCTTGAGGTTCGGGTTGGCGGTGATCAGGTCGGTGGCGATGTTGAGGCCGGTGGTGGCCTGGCCGTCGGCATATTTGTCGGCGACCAGCTTGAGGCCCGGATATTTGGCCTTGAGCTGTTCGGTGAAGCCCTGCTTGCGCTGTTCGAGCGAGCCGGCGCCCGGTGCGTTGGTGATCAGGGCGACGTCGCCCTCGATCTTGCCGCCGTTGGCGGCGCCGATGGCGGCTGCGAGGCCGTCGGCGGCGACGCGGCCGCCCTGCACATTGTCGGTGGTCAGGAACGAGGTGAAGGCCTTGGAGTCGGCGCCGGAGTCGATGCCGATAACCTTGACCTTGGCAGCGGCTTCATCGATCGGCTTGCCAAGCGCCTTGAACTCGGTGGGCGCAATGACGATCGCCGCCGGGTTGCTGGCAACGGCGTTCTCGAGGATCGAGACCTGGCCGTTGACGTCGGTCTCGGCCTGGGCGCCGAGTTCCGGCACGTTGACGCCGAGATCCTTGCCGGCCTTGCGGGCGCCGGCCAGAACGATCTGCCAGTAGAAGGACGTGGTGTCCTTGACGATGATCGGGATGGTCACATCCGCCGCCGAAACCGGCGCCGAATGCATAACGCCGGCGAGCATCGAAGCTGCTGCCAACGCCATAACGGCGCGGCGGTTGAGAATGCTGGTCACGAATTTCATGAGGTTCCTCCCTAAGTCGCCCGGTGAACGTTACGGAAGCTCCGTCCGGATAGGCGTGGCCCAAACAGAACTTTATCAATAAAAAACAGTTGCCATGTTTTGATAGTGCATCAATCCAGCCGATGCAAGCGATGTTTGACCAGTCCTCGCGAGGCCTGGCAGAGGCAGATCCACCGCGCTGCTCCTCCCTTGCCGCTGTCAAACACTCCCGTTTCCGTTTCGCGAATATATGGAATATTAATTCCACATATTCGTCAATATGGAATGTTCATTCTTTCATGGGATCGCAAGAATGTGAAGCCCGGGTCACCGTTCACTGCGGGTGGATACGCGTTTCACGCCAGCTCCTGCACCAGCGTATAGGGGCGATATTTGGCGTATTCCGTCTCCGGCACGTCGATGTCGAGCAGTTCGAGGTTGCGCGTCAGGTTTGCCAGCTTGGCGGTGCCGGTCAGCACGGTGGCGACCGCGGGTTCATGCAAGGGGAACTGGAACGCAGCCGCGGCCAGCGGATAGCCGCCCTCGGCGGCGATCCGTTCCATCGCACCGACGCGGTCGAGCACGTCATGGCTGGCAGGGCGGTAATCGAAATGCGCGCCTTGCACGGGCCCGGTCGCCAGGATGCCGGAGTTGAAGACGCCGCCGATGACCAAGGACGTCTGTTGCGCCCGGCAGAGCGGCAGCAACTCCGCTTCGGCGCTGCGGTCGAGCAGGGAATAGCGGCTGGCGAGCAGAATGCAGTCGAGTGGCGCCTCGCGCATCACGTCGAGACAGATCTGCACCTCGTTGACGCCGAGCCCATAAGCGGAAATGACGCCGGACCGTTTCAACTCTTCGAGCGCCTTGAGGCCGCCATCCATCAGCTCGCGAAAGTGCAGCTTGGTCTTCTCGACACCATGTGTGTAGACGCCAATGTCGTGGACAAACAGGATGTCGATCTTGTTTAGACCAAGCCGCGCATAGCTGAACTCGACCGATCGCATGATGCCGTCATAGGAGTAGTCGTAGTCGAGCGCGAAGGGCAGCGGATCGACATAGGAGTGATCGGGAACCTGATCTTCCGGCACCGGGCGGAACAGGCGGCCGACCTTGGTGGACAGCACGTAGGAATCGCGCGGTTTGTAGCGCAGGAAGTCGCCGAAGCGGCGCTCCGACAGACCGAAACCGTAGAAGGGTGCGGTGTCGAAATAGCGCAGGCCGGCTTCCCAGGCGCCCTGCAGCGTCTCCATCGCCGCTTCACGCGAACAAGCGCGGTAGAGACCGCCGATCGCAGCACCGCCGAAACTGACCTCGGTGACCTCCAGCGCTGTCTGGCCGATGCGGCGTCTTTCCATGCACAACCTCCCCGTTGCCGGCCGTTGCTCGGCTCGGCAGTCTACTCGATATCAGTACAATCTAATCTAGAGCGTTGCGCCAAGATGCCAGGGCACGAACTCGTTGTCGCCGTAGCCGAAATCCTCGCTCTTGGTCTTGCGGCCGGAAGCCGTCTCGACGATCAGTTCGAAGATCTCGCGGCCCATGCCGGCGATGGTTTTTTCACCGGAGGCGATGACGCCGCAGTTGACGTCCATGTCCTCTTCCATCTGGTGATACATGGTCGAATTGGTGGCGACCTTGATCGACGGCGTCGGACGGCAGCCGAAGCAGGAGCCGCGGCCGGTGGTGAAGACGATGACGTTGGCGCCGCCCGCCACCTGGCCGGTGGCCGAGACCGGGTCGTAGCCGGGTGTGTCCATGAACACCAGGCCGCTGCCGGTGACTTTTTCGGCGTAGCCGAAGACACCGTTGAGCGGCGTCTGCCCGCCCTTGGCGACCGCGCCGAGCGACTTCTCCAGGATGGTGGTGAGGCCGCCGCGCTTGTTACCGGGCGAGGGGTTGTTGTCGATCGAAGCGCCATGCTTGGCGACGTGATCCTCCCACCACTTCACGAAGCCGTCGAGCTTCTGTGCGATCTCCGGCGTTGCCGCGCGGTAGGCAAGCAGATGTTCGGCACCATAGATTTCCGTCGTCTCGGAGAGGATGCCGATGCCGCCGACACCGGCCAGGATATCGACGGCCGCGCCCAGCGCCGGATTGGCCGTAATGCCCGACATGCCGTCGGAGCCGCCGCATTGCAGGCCGACGACAATCTCGCTGACCGGGATCGGCTCACGCTTCAGCTGACCGACTTCCTCGGCAATCTCGGCCAGCACGCCCATTGCCTTTTCCACCGATTTGCGCGAACCGCCGGCGTCCTGGATGTTGAAATGACGTTTGCCGGCAGCGACGCCCTTCTGGCCGTAGAGGGTGAGCTGGTTGACCTCGCAACCGAGGCCGACCATCAGCACGCCGCCGAAATTCGGGTGGCGGGCGTAGCCGGCAAGCGTGCGGTGCAGCACCATCATGCCGTCGCCGGTGCCGCTCATGCCGCAGCCCTGGCCGTGGACGATCGGCACGAAGCCGTCGATGCCGGGATATTTCGGCAGCAGCGTCCGGTTGGCGGTGTCGGCGATGGAATGGCAGACGGTGGCCGAGCAATTGACGCTGGCGACGATGCCGATGAAATTACGCGTGCCGGCGCGGCCGTCGGCGCGGCGATAGCCCATGAAGGTGCGGGCGCGGTCGGCCTCCGTCGCGTGCTCGGCCTCGCTCGGCGGCACGACCGGCAAGCGGCCGGATTCGAAAACCAGATTGTGCGAATGAACGTGCTCGCCCGCTGCAATATCCTGTGTGGCGCGACCGATCGCCTGGGCGTATTTCACCACGGCCTCGCCGGCGGCGATCGGCTTGATCGCCACCTTGTGACCGGGCTCGATCAACACACTGGCGACGGCACCGTTTGGCAACGCGGTGCCGATCTCGATGCGGCCGTTGGCGACTGCCACATTGTCGGCGGGGGACAGAAGAATGCAGTTGGAGGCGTTCACGGGCGGTTTCCTGGGTGATCCTGGGATGCGCGGGCGGATTGACACGCGCCTGTTTAAAGATAATGTCTTTTATCGTGAAAAAACAGTTTTGCGTCAATTGTTTTTTCGCTGGGGAGTTCCGCATGTCCTTGGGTGTTCCGGAAAGCGATTTCGCTTTTCAGGGTCATGGGAACGTCATATTGCGCTTCAAACCGGCCGCCGCAAGCGACGGCGTGCAACGGGTTAGGAATGTCGAAGAGCAACAACGTCTACAAGGATGCCTATAACCGCTGCCTGCGGCTGCTCGACGAAACGCGCAGCCTGCCTTCGGAGCCGGAACTGGGCACCTTGCTTGGCGTCAGCCGTACCACCGTCCGCACCATTCTTGCGCGCATGGAAGAGACCGGACTAATCGCCTGGAACAAGCGCGCCAAGACGGTGCTGCGCGAACCGCGTCCGGATGATTTCTTCCCCGAGGAAGAAACAGACACGCTGGCCGAAATCATCGAGCGGTCGTTTATGCGCAGGCTGCTTGCCGGCGGCGCCGAAGCCGGCATGCAGATCAACGAACTCGAACTGGCGCGAGAGATCGGCGTCGGCACCACCAGCGTGCGCGAGTTCCTGATCCGCTTCTCCCGCTTCGGCCTGATCGAGAAGCGCCGCAACAGCCATTGGGTGCTGAAGGGCTTTACGCGCGCCTTCGCGCTGGAGCTGACCGAAATCCGCGAAATGTTCGAACTGCGCTCGGCAGCCGCCTTCGCTGCTCTGCCGCAGGACAGCGCGGTCTGGGCCGATCTCGACCGTCTGGAAGACGAGCATCGCCAACTGGCAAGCGAGATCGCCTCTCGCTTCAACGAATTCTCCGAGCTGGACGAGCGCTTCCACCGGCTCATCCACCGGGCATCGCACAACCGCTTCATCGTCGATTTCTACGACGTCATCGCCATGATCTTCCACTACCACTACCAGTGGAACAAGGCGCAGGAACGTGAGCGTAACGAAGTCGCGATAGGTGAGCATCTGGTCTATATCGAGGCGCTGAAATCGCGTGACCTCGGCAAGGTCGACGCTGCCTGCCGCAAGCACCTGAAGTCGGCGCGCCAGACCTTGCTGACCTCGATCCCGGAGAGCCGGTCGCCACAAAAATCCTGAGCCGCGTCGCGGCTCAGAGTCTGTTTCATGCATGTCGTTGTCCCAAAACCGCAGCACACTTTTGAGCGACATGCATTGATATGCCGCGTTGCCGCAGCATCGAATTGGCGATTTTCCAGCTGCTGGCCGCGTGCTAGGTATGCTGGGTTGCTGCGAAGAGGCAGGGCTTTGACCATACCGAGGAGACGATGGAGCATGCCGGTCGCGCTGGTCGCGGCCTATCTGCTGCTGCTTCAGTCGACGCTTGGTGCCTTCGCCTTCGGCACCGGGCCAAATGCGTCGCAACTGGATGCCTTCGGCAACGTCATCTGTACCCATGAGGGCGCAACCCAGCTTCCCGGCGGCAACCAGCCGCCATCCCATCTGCCCGTATGCTGCGTGCTCGGCTGCAGCATGTTTTCGCCGGCCTTTGCGCCGCCGCCCGATGCCGGCCTGGCGCTGGCCAGTCTTTCCTTTGAAGCGGTCGCCTTTGTCTTCCCTGCGGCCGTCCATCTCGACTTTGCACGTGAGCGCTCGCCGTCGAACCCGCGCGCGCCGCCGCTGACGGCTTGAGCCTGTTTGCCCGGCGGAACCTTTCGTGGGCGTACCCATCCAAAGATCAAAACTGCTCGCGACCGGCAACGGCGCGACCATCACTTCATGGAGCAACCATGTCCTATTTTTTCCCTGACGCCGCGCGTCCTATGCTCGGCAGCATTCTGCGCAGCATCGAAGAGCGTGTCGGCATTGCCGTGCTGGCTCTTGCGCTGCTGTTCGTCGGCGCACCGACTGTCTCTGCGCATGAATTCAAGGTTGGCGATCTCGAGATCGGCCATCCCTGGTCGCGTGCCACGCCGGCCGGTGCCAAGGTGGCCGGCGGCTATTTCACCATCACCAATAACGGCAGTGCGCCGGACCGGCTGGTGTCGATTTCCTCCGATGTTTCTGAAAAGGCCGAGCTGCATGAGATGGGCGTCAAGGACGGCGTCATGACCATGCGGCCGGTTACCGGCGGCTTGGAGATTCCGGCCGGCGGCAAGGTCGCGCTTGCACCCGGCGGCTATCATCTGATGTTCATCGGTCTGAAGCGCCAACCCAAGCAGGGCGAGAAGTTTTCCGCCACGCTGACCTTCGAAAAGGCCGGCGCCGTCAGCGTCGATTTTGCCGTCGAAGGCATGGGTGGTGGTGCCATGGACGACCACGCCAATTGATCGCGCCAGTTAGACAAATTTTGAAGATCTGAGGGACCATCATGAACAAGTATTTTCTGGCGGCCGCAGCACTTTTCGTGCTCGGGACGAGTGCCGCCTTCGCGCATATCACGCTCGAAACCCAGGAAGCGGCCGTCGGCTCGACCTACAAGGCGGTCCTGCGCGTGCCGCATGGTTGCGACGGCAAGGCGACGACCGCCGTGCGTGTGCAGATCCCGGAAGGCGTGATCGCGGTGAAGCCGATGCCGAAGCCGGGTTGGACGCTGCAGACCAAGAAGGGCAAGTACGACAAATCCTACCAGCTCTACGGTCAGGCGGTGGCCGATGGAGTCAAGGAGGTCGATTGGAGCGGCGGCAGCCTGCCGGATGAATTCTACGACGAGTTCGTTTTCCGCGCGACACTGGCGGCGGATCTCCCGGTGGGCCAAAAACTTTACTTCCCGGTGGTGCAGGAATGCGATGGCGCTGCCGATCGCTGGATCGAGATCCCGGCAGCCGGCCAGGATGAAGACGCGCTGGAAAACCCGGCGCCCGGCATCAAGCTGTTGCCGAAGAAATGATCGTTCGGGCGGCGCGCTCGCAAAAGCGCGCCGCTATTCTCCGTGGCGGTGAC